>DASRZZ010000001.1:0-22298 GCA_035685925.1 Syntrophales bacterium
ATAAGATATCCCTTCTGATGGAGACATCAGGACTAAAGGCCCCTCGTAGACGACGAGGTTGATAGGTCAGGTGTGTAAGCACAGTAATGTGTTTAGCTTACTGATACTAATCGGCCGTGCGGCTTGACCATAATATTTATGATTTCATAAATAATATCTCAGCAGATATTTACGATATGCAATTGTTATCATACATAATGATATGATTTCGGTGGCTATAGCGGAGAGGACACACCCGTTCCCATCCCGAACACGGAAGTTAAGCTCTCTTGCGCCGATGGTACTGCATGGGCGACTGTGTGGGAGAGTAGGGAGCTGCCGGGATATAATACATCGAACCCCTTCAGAAATGAAGGGGTTTTTTGTTTTACAATATATCGGCGCTTATGCTATGTAAGCTGAACCGGGAAGAAAATCTACACGGGGAGATGTGGCGTTATGTCAGGCCATTCCAAATGGAATACAATCAAGAGAAAAAAGGGCGCTGCAGATACAAAAAGAGGGAAGATATTTACCAAGTTAATAAAGGAAATAACACTCGCAGCGAGACTGGGCGGTTCGGATCCAGAGGGCAATGCACGGTTGAGACAGGCAATCATGGCAGCAAAAGAAGAAAATATGCCCAAGGACAATATTGATAGAGCCATTAAAAAAGGAGTCGGAGGAGCCGATGGATCAGGCGGCTACGAAGAGGTTGTATATGAGGGATATGGTCCTGGCGGCGCCGCCGTTCTCGTGGAGGCAATGACCGACAACAAGAACAGGACTGTTGCAGAAATCCGGCATATCTTTTCAAAACACGGTGGGAACCTGGGTGAGAACGGATGTGTGTCCTGGATTTTTGAAAAGAAGGGAAGTATACTGTTTGATAAGAAGAGCGTCAGCGAAGAGACCCTGATGGAAATCGCTCTCGATGCTGGCGCCGAAGACGTCAAGGAAGAGGAGAATGAATTCGAGGTTGTCACGGACCCCGGCTTTTTTGAGCAGGTCAAGAAGACCATTGAAGATAACGGCCTCAAGTATATTAAGGCCGAGGTTACCATGGTTCCCAGGAGTGTGGTGAGACTGGAAGGGGACAAAGCTGTGCAGATACTTAAACTCATGGAAAAAATGGAAGACAATGATGACGTGCAGCATGCATACGCCAATTTCGACATACCAGACGACATCATGGAAACATTCAGTTAGTCCATTAAGCGAGTCTTGAACATTGAGAGTTTTGGGCATAGATCCAGGCATTCACGTAACAGGGTATGGTGTTGTTGAGAAGCAAAAAGGCGGACTAAAACATGTCGTTCATGGCGAAGTAAAGATTGCTAAGGGTTTGCCGCTGTCGTCGGCCCTGTCGATGATATATGACAATCTACTGGAGGTCGTTAAACATACGTTGCCCGATGCTATCGTAGTGGAGGATATTTTCTATGGAAAGAATGTCAAGAGTCTCATCAGACAGGGAGAGACAAGGGGTGTTGTTATCCTTGCCGGCTCACGCAGCTCCATACCGGTCTACGAATATACCCCTCTCGAAGTTAAGAAGGCCGTTGTCGGATACGGCAGGGCTGAAAAAAATCAGATTCAAAACATGGTCAGGGCCATACTGAAGCTGCCCGGGCTGCCTCCGGTTGATGCAGCAGACGCCCTTGCCATTGCCATCTGTCACGCCAATTCTTTGAAAGCGGTGTCCGTATAGGATGATTGCCCTGATAAAAGGATTACTGATTCACAAGGCCACAAGCAGTGTCATAGTAGATGCCAATGGTATCGGATATCGCGTCTTTGTCCCTCTAACAACCTTCTATACACTTCCTGAGCCTAACCAACCTGTGGCGCTACATGTACACACCCATGTGCGGCCTGATGCTATCAGTCTTTTCGGGTTTGGTACTGGGAAAGATAAAGAAGTGTTTGAGTTGATGCTTTCTGTCTCTGGGATAGGTCCAAGGCTCGCCATGAATATCCTTTCAGGTATTTCGGCAGAAGAGCTGATGAAGGCAGTATCTCATGGAAATCTGAATCGGTTGGTATCCATACCGGGTGTGGGCAAAAAAACGGCGGAGAGGATGATCCTTGAGCTGAAAGATAAGATGGTGAAACTGGGCACAGGTGATGTTATCTGCAAGGATGATGATATAGTGATATTTGACAATTTGAGGGACGACGCATTGTCTGCCCTTGTAAATCTGGGCTATAAGACAACTCGAGCGAAAGAAGTCCTGGACAAGATCGTTGGTGAATCGCCGCAATCCCCCTCTCTTGACGTTCTGCTGAAGAAGGCCCTTCAGGTTTTGGCGGGGTGAGCTGAGAAGATTCCGGTGGACGGCAACACGCATACTGGAAAGCAGGATATACCGAAATGGAGCAGAAGAACCCCCTCATAAGCCCTGCGAGTCTCGATGGTGAAAAGGGATATGAAAGCTCTTTGCGTCCGAAAAGGCTAGCGGAGTATGTCGGGCAGGAGAAGATCAAGGCCAATCTTTCCATTTTTATTGAAGCGGCTAAACGGAGAAATGATGTTCTTGATCATGTCCTCCTATACGGACCCCCGGGTCTCGGGAAGACTACGCTTGCATACATCATGTCCAGAGAGATGGGAGTTGATATCAAGGTGACCTCGGGGCCTGTCGTGGAAAGGCCCGGAGATCTGGCGGCAATTCTCACTAATCTGCATGATCAGGATATCCTGTTCATTGATGAGATCCATAGACTTTCTCATGTCGTTGAAGAAATATTATATCCAGCCATGGAAGATTACCATATCGATATCCTCATCGGCCAGGGGCCGTCGGCGCGCTCGATGAAACTTGAGATACCGAGATTCACTTTAGTGGGCGCGACAACAAGAGCCGGATTGCTTACATCGCCTTTGCGGGACCGGTTCGGCATGAGCTTCAGACTTGATTTTTATACCACTCAAGAACTTACTGTTATAATACAGCGATCAGCAGAGATATTAACCATTGAAGTCGACCATGAAGGTGCAGCAGAATTGGCAAAACGTTCCCGCGGAACGCCACGTATAGCAAATCGCCTGCTCAGAAGGGTGAGGGATTTTGCCCAGGTCAGGGGAGAGGGATTCATCGACAGGAAGGTTGCCATTGCGGCACTAGAAATGTTCGAGGTGGATAACAAGGGCTTTGACCAGATGGACAGAAAGATTATGCTGACTGTCATTGATAAGTTTAATGGAGGCCCTGTGGGGATTGACAGTCTTTCCGCCGCAATCGGGGAAGAAAGAACCACAATTGAAGACATTTACGAGCCATATCTGTTGCAGGAAGGCTATTTACAGAGGACAGCAAGGGGACGGGTTGCTACAAAGACGGCCTATGAGCATTTTTGCCGGGATTGGATGGAAGAAGAACAAAAGGGGCTGTTCTGAAGAAGAAGGGCTGTCAGAAAAAGCTAAACAATATGTCGATCAAAATGTCCCAAGCGTTTGGACTCTCGATATCGGAAGGCAGGCTTCATGAAGCTTTTGATGCACATATGCTGTGCGCCATGCACCGTGTATCCACTACAGACATTGAGATCTGATGGCCACGATATACACGGGTTATTCTACAATCCTAATATCCATCCGTATCGTGAATACAAGAAACGTCTGGACACTCTTGCACATTATGCCGGCGGTTGCGGTTTGAGAGTGACATATGAACAAGGGTATGAGCTGGAACGGTTTCTCAGAAATGTTGCGTTCAGGGAAAAGGACAGATGTCGTTACTGTTATTATGACCGTTTACAACGCACGGTTTATAGGGCAAAGGAGGGAAGATTTGATGGATTTACCACGACACTGCTCTATAGCAAATTTCAAAATCACCCGATGATCAAAGATATTGGGGAGAGCTTGGCGAGTGAGCATCGGATCAGGTTCTACTACCAGGATTTTCGTGTGGGCTGGTTCCAGGGAAAAACGATTTCTAAGGAAATGGGCATGTACAGACAGGCCTACTGCGGGTGTGTCTATAGTGAAAAGGATAGATTCTACCCTGCCAACGGGGCATTGAACGTGGAGTCCGCGAGATCTTCGGGAGCAGTTGAGGATGTACTATGAGAATTTTACGGATGCCGTTCTTGTTATGATCTTGTGCGTATACTGTGTCGTTTACAACACACAACTATGGATCCGCGTTCTTTATAATCATGAACGGCCTATCAATAAATAATACGTAAATTCAGTTCTTTATATATGTTATGTAATACACTGCTTGATTCAATATCTCTTGGTATATTAATTGCTTACTAAATGCTATCTTTAGCTTGGACGATTGGAAACATGAACCTGCAGAGAACTATCAAAAAAGAAATTAACTGCCGCAACGTAGGCCTGCATTCGGGAAGAAAAGTCAGCATGACAATAAGACCTGCCGCAGCAGATGAGGGCGTTGTCTTTATTCGCAAGGATTTACCGGGCGATGTAAGAATAAAGGCGGACTTTAAGAACGTCCGTGACACAATACTGGCTACAACTATAGGTCTTAATGGGGCGACGGTATCAACGGTCGAACATCTGCTGTCTGCGCTTTGCGGTATGGGTGTCGATAATGCCGTTGTAGAAGTAGATGCTCCGGAGATTCCCATTATGGATGGCAGTGCCCTTCCTTTCGTCAACCTCTTGAAGGACGTGGGCACAACGATACAAAATAAATGTAAGAGATTGCTGGTGATTCGAAAGAGGATTTGTGTCTCTGAAGGAGAAGGCACGGCTATGCTGCTGCCGTCGCCGGAGTTTAAGATTACCTACGGGATTGATTTTGAGCATCCCCTTATCCGTCAGCAGTCTTATGATATGACCTTTTCTGATGTTACTTATGAAAGGGATATCTGCCAAGCGCGGACCTTTGGGTTTTTAAGAGATGTCGAATATCTTCAGGCAAAAGGCCTGGCGCTTGGGGGGTCTCTCCGGAATGCGGTAGTACTGGACGAAAAAAGGGTTATCAACAAAGAAGGTTTGAGATGCCCCGATGAGTTCGTCAAGCACAAGATTCTTGATGCCATCGGTGATCTTTCGCTTCTAGGCATGCCAATCATCGGCCATTTTGTAGCTTACAAATCAGGACATCGGTTAAACAATTTTCTCCTCAAGGAGGTGATGGCTCACCAGGAATGCTGGAAGATAGTAAGTCATATCGACGGAGACAGCGGCGGAAAGGAGCTCAAGTCTCTCAATATTCCCTCTTTCAGCATCCTCGACACAGTAAATACTCCGATGCCGGTGGCGTGAGGCGCTTCTGTTGCTGCTGCTTGCATTTACCCACTGGTCCTCCCTTAAATTACACTTGCTTTTTAGGGTGCAGTTTCCTACTATACCGTGTAAATAATCAAAACAGTAAATAAATCTATAGTTTGATGAAGAGAGGACATGCAGGTTCAGGCTTAACAATGTGCTTTGAGTTTTGTACGTCTATAATGGTCAAAGTCGGCGCAGGGCGCTTGTATGCGTAAACCGATTCTTTTTTTGGCTCTATTTTTCGCCTGTTATTTTTTTCTTGTTTTTCCCCTGAGCTCATATCGTCGGGACGCGAGGATAGCTGATATCGTCATTACTGATAGTGACGATCATGTAATGGTTTATGCAAAGGTGACTAATTGTTATACAAAGAGGATGGAGTCAGCTATCCTCGCAGGCGTACCAACGACATTTACTTTCTTGCTTGACCTCTACCGGGAGAGGCCGAACTGGATCGACGAGAAGATATCCGGTGTTATTGTCAAACAAACAATTAAGTATGATAATGTGAAAAAGGTTTTCTATATCTCTTCGACAGGAGGAAATAGGCAATCGGAATTTGAAGATTTTGATGAAGCCAAAAAGGCCATGTCTGAGTTGAATGGCATTGCAGTAGCCTCATTGAGAGATTTGCAGGAAAACGGTTCTTACTATCTTATGGTCAAAGCAAAACTGGACAAAACACGGCTTCCGATGCATATGGAATATGTTTTGTTCTTCCTTTCGCTCTGGGATTTTGAAACTGATTGGTATCGACAGAGGATTATTTAACAGGCATGTTTAGGGACCATTTAATAAAAGATGATCGGGAATTAAGAAGGCGTAAGAGAGAACGAATAATCATTGGTGTCATTATCCTTCTCATTGCCACGGTGAGCTTGCTGGGAATTCAGTTCTCTCGCGCAGGAGCCATTCTTCCGATATCGAACAATGTGCTCATCTTTGGTCTGATACTAAATATCAATATCATTTTGATCCTCGTAATTCTCATACTCCTTCTCGTATTTCTAATAGTCAGAAATGTCGTCAAGTTAATTTTCGAAAGTAAGCGCGGCGTTCTGGGATCAAAACTCCGGACTAAGCTCGTAGCTGCGTTCGTCGGCTTATCCTTGATTCCTACAGTAACCCTGTTTTTAGTTGCCATCAGTGTCTTTTCTTATAGCATAGAGAACTGGTTTAACATTACAATTGGCGATGCATTGACCAAGACCGTTGAGGTTGCTCACGTCTACTATCAGCAGTCCGCGGATCATGCGAAATATTATGCCAGGCAGATAAGTTCCGACATCACGAAAAATCGCCTCTATGATGAAGAAAGGGCAGAATATCTTAAAGCCTTAATTGAACAGCGCCAGAAGAATTATAAGCTGGGGCTGCTTGAGGTGTATTTTAATAACCGGGAAAGAGGTCTCCTCGTAAGGGATCCCGACAATCCCAACATCGAACCTAAGCCGCTCAGCCCCAAGATGCTACAAGAAGTTTTCACGGGGCAAGAAGTGTCCGCTGTGGAGTCATCAGAAGTGGGGGATTTAATTCGTGGGGTGGCGCCCATCTATTCCTATGTGAGCCCGGGGGAGGTCATCGGCGTCGTTGCAGTTAATTATTATATCCCCAAAGAACTCGTAAATAGAATGGGAATTATTTCTAAGACGGCAGAGCAGTATGGACAGATTACACTGCTGAAGAATCCCATTAAGTTTACCTATATCATTACGCTTTTCATCGTGACATTTTTAGTCATTTTTTCCGCCACATGGTTTGGACTGTATCTCGCCAAAGGCATCACAGTACCAATACAGGATCTCGCTGAAGCAACGAATAAAGTGGCCCGTGGAGAACTGGACCATCAGATCGATATAGTTGCGGATGATGAGATAGGCATTCTCGTGGATTCCTTCAATAAGATGACGAAAGATCTAAAAAGAAGTAAAGAAGGGCTGGAACAGGCGAACATAGATCTTGAGCAACGGAGAAAGTATATGGAAACAGTTCTCGGGAATGTCTCCGCCGGAGTTGTTTCCATTGATCGTTATGACGTCATCACAATAATCAACAAAGCCGCAGAAAAGATGTTAGACATAAAGACAGAAAAAGTCCTCAACAGACGATTCCAGGATGTGTTAATTGCGGAAGACTTGGCTGTAGTGGATGAACTGTCCAAGGAACTGAAAGAGAACGGCACAAATTTTATAGAAAGACAAATGGAGTTGATGCTGAAAGGCAAGGTCTTGACGGTGCTGATGACGATAACGCGGATAAGTGACGATGACGGAAATTATATGGGCATGGTGGTAGTCTTTGAAGACCTCACGCAGATACGTAAGGCCGAAAGGGCGGCGGCATGGAGAGAGGTTGCACGCAGAATGGCCCACGAGATCAAGAACCCATTGACGCCTGTGCAACTATCAGCCCAGCGATTGCAGAAGAAATACGGCGAAAGGCTGGGTGATGACGGTGCTATTTTTCATGAATGTACCAAGACAATAATAGATCAGGTTGACGTGTTAAAAAACCTGGTCAATGCCTTTTCCCGTTATGCTCAACTTCCCGTCACCAACCCTGTTCTCAGCGACCTCAATGAAGTCATATGCGATTCCATCGTTCTTTTTCAGGATGCTCACAAAGACATCAATTTTGAATTTCAGCAAGATCAGGATATACCAAAGGTGAACCTTGACTCAGAGCAGATTAAACGCGTCATGATCAATCTTCTGGATAATGCAGTTGCCGCCGTGAGCAAAAATAATGGACACATTATGGTCAGAACTACTTTTGATAAAAGCTACAGAAAGGCCAAAGTCGAGGTAGCAGACGACGGCTATGGCGTTCCTTACAGTTATAAGGCGAAGATGTTTGAGCCCTACTTTTCTACCAAAAGAACTGGCACGGGGCTGGGTCTCGCCATAGTGAGCACGATTATATCGGATCACCACGGTCATGTGAGTGTGCGGGATAACGTGCCTGCAGGAACCATTGTGGCTTTCGAATTGCCGATTCCGGAGGGCAGTGATCAGGCTAAAAGTCATTAATAATTTACGGGTGTAAAGCAGATAAATTGCGTTTTTGTTGAATTATGCAAAGAACAGTACTGATTGTAGACGATGAAAAGAGTATATGCCAATCCCTGGCGTCCATCTTGGCAGACGAGGGATATGAAGTCCTAACAGCGGAGTCTGGCGAAGAAGCCCTTAAAGTCATCAAAGAAGAACTGCCCAGTCTTGTTATTCTGGATATATGGCTTCCCGGCATTGACGGCATCGAGACCCTCAAGATGATCAAATCACAATACCCCCAGACAAGGGTTATAATGATATCCGGCCATGGAACTATTGAAACGGCGGTCAAGGCTACGAAGCTGGGAGCCTTTGATTTTTTTGAAAAGCCCTTGTCCATGGAGAAGATCTTACTAGTCGTTAATCATGTGTTTGAGTTGATTAATTTGGAAGAAGAAAATAAATTATTAAGAGAGAAGATCAGCCAGGACTATGAACTTACGGGTAACAGTGCACCGATTGCCGAATTGAAAGAAATGATCAGTATTGTTGCGCCCACGAATGCGTGGATCTTGATCATGGGGGAAAATGGTACGGGCAAGGAACTCGTGGCCCGATCGATACACAGGTTGAGTAAGAGGGCGTATAAGCCTTTTGTTGAAGTAAACTGCGCGGCTATTCCGGAGGACCTGATAGAAAGTGAACTGTTCGGCCATGAAAAAGGTGCGTTTACAGGCGCAACTGAGAAAAAGAGGGGGAAATTTGATCTTGCTCATGAAGGGACTCTCTTCCTTGATGAAGTGGCGGACATGAGCTTGAAGGCACAGGCGAAGATTCTTAGAATTCTTCAGGAGAAGAAATTCGAGAGGGTGGGGGGAAACACCTTCATACCTACAGATGTTAGAGTGCTTGCTGCCACCAACAAGGATCTCGAACAGGAAATGGAAGCGGGAAGATTCAGGCAGGATCTTTACTACAGGCTCAACGTCATACCTCTGAGGGTTCCGCCATTGAGGGAACGGAAGGAGGACATTCCTGTATTAGCTAATTGGTTTCTGAAGGAATTCAGCCTGAAGGAACATGAAGAGGAGAAGGCAATTTCCGGTGACGCAATGACCAAACTTATGGAGCATGATTGGCCGGGCAATGTGAGGGAATTGAAAAATTTTATTGAGAGGCTCGTCATCATGGCGCCGCACAGCGAGATCACGACAAATGACATTCCCCTTCTGACAGAAGAAAGCCCTCAAACGCCCGATGAAGTCGTTCCGTTGTTTGCAACAGACTCCTTCAGGTCGGCGAAAATGGATTTCGAGAAGGAATATATTATAAAGAAGCTGAGGGAGTTTGACGGAAATATCTCAAAGACTGCGGAGGCCATCGGTTTAGAGCGTAGCAACCTTCACAGGAAGATCAAGAGGTACGGTCTCGACGATATCCCGAAACAATAGAACGTTAGTTTTCCTGCCCGCTTAAATCAGAGAGAGAAAATCTGTTTGAGGGAAGAAACAACAGTCCCAGAACTATTAGCAGCCCCACACATATGATATGAAACATGACGGAGAAGGTGAATGCCTCTGCCTTGGGAATTCCGAACAAGGAGAGTCCCAGGATACAAGCGAAATGCCAGTTGCCCACAAAACCAGGGGCCGCAGGTATGGTAATCCCTATCATAAGAATAATCATTATGATAAAAGGGGCGGCAAAGGGCAGGGCGAAGCCCGACGCCAGGAACATAAAGTATATTGCTGCGACATCCATCAGCCATATCACGATTGACAGAGAGATGACTTGGAAGAGCCGTCCCGGATGGGTTATGATTTGGAATCCGTCGACGAGCTGATGGAACAAATTGTTAAGTTTCAGGGTATACCTCTCGGGGAGTCGCCTGAAGGTACAATTCAAAATCCTGAGAGACGCCTCTCTCTTTACTATCATGAAAGTCATGCCGGCCAATATGAGAAGAGTAATGCCCAAAAATATCATACTCGATCTAATTAGCCATAGGGGAAGGGGTGCAAAGGATAACACAAAGAGGAACATCAAGAGCACTGTGAGACAATCGAATACGCGCTCCACAAGGATGGTACCTACAGCGGCGCTCATTCTGATTTGACTTTTTTTTGTGATAAGATAGGGACGCGCCAGTTCCCCGAGACGTGCCGGAATGGCAGTGATTGCGAGGAACCCCACGCTTGTCACGGAGAATAGAGAAAGTTGGTCGACCTTGACAATGGGACTCAATATAACGCCCCAGCGGAATGACCTGAAGGCCTGGACGAGAAACAGGCTTATCAAAGCGGGCAGCGCATATCGATACCTGATAGTCCTGAAGCCTTGGGCGACGTCTTGGTAATGGATTCCCCTGATAGATAGATAGACGAGAATAGCGCCGAGAATAATTCCCAGCGCCAGTTTCTTTTTCATCACATATTCCTGCTAATGAATATAGGCATATGGACACTACTCGGACTTTTTATGCACGAGGTTCTCGGCGATTTTGTCATGCATGAGCTGGGATGCAAGTCTGTCACCCATGACGCCTACCCGTATGGAGACGGTTGTGACATTTTTCGCCTTATAAGTTATGCTGATCTGAACCTTTTCATTCTCAATCGTCGCCGTTATCTTGCCTGAACCTATCTCCTTGAGTGGTTCGACATTCGAACCGCGCATATTTTCCACGGTTTTTTCACAGGCTGCCCATACTTTGTCAAGAGAATAGTAGTAATCTGTTTTGAGCTCGCCGTTGATGTAGAAATATGTTCCTGAACCTGCACCAGCGGCGGCGCCGCCCACCACAGCGGCAGCACAGCCGGAAGTGAAAAAAATTACGATGATTAATAATGCTAACGAGTGTTTTCTTATAATCATAGAACCCCCTTTCCATAAAAAATAGGTTGTTGCATCTTTCTTGCGAAGGATGCTGCTAGGACCGCAGGCTCGCTTAAGGCGACCAGCCATCTTATAAATGATGTTTCACCAATTGTCCATTTTTTCTTATTGTGGGTTTCGTATAGGTCGGCCGAGCCAGTGGTTGATATAGTAGAGTTCTGCAGGGAAAATCATAAGTGTCGAGTGATGGAATGAGAGGGGTCATAATTCGCCGTTCAATTTGGCAAATTTCCTCAGAAGTTCTTCCTGCTCCTTATTCAGGTTGACGGGTATCTTTACTACAGTTTCAATTATCTGATCCCCGCGCCCGTATCCCCTCAGGTTTGGAATACCTTTTCCTTTCAGGCGTAATATGGCGCCATTCTGGGTTCCACGCGAAATCTTGAGCCTTTCTGTGCCATTGAGGGTTGGCACATCAATTGTCGCACCAAGCGTTGCCTGGACAAATGAAATGGGGATCTGACAATATATATCGCTGTCTCTTCTCTCAAAAAATTCATGAGCCTCCACATTGATAAACACATAAAGATCGCCTCGCGGCCCCCCATATTCTCCATCTTCGCCTTCCCCGCGAAGTCTCAACCGCGAACCCGTTTCGACGCCAGCTGGTATCTTAAGATGTACAGTTTTCTCAACTCTTTCTCTGCCCGCTCCCATGCAGCCTGAGCACAATTTTGTTATGACTCTGCCCTGTCCCCGGCATTGAGGGCATGTGGTGCTGATCGTGAAAAAGCCGCTTGACTGTATTACCTGGCCCCTGCCAGCGCAATGGCGGCATGTTTCTGGTGCGCTTCCCGGTGCAGCACCAGTGCCTTGGCATTGTGAGCAACTCTGAGTTTTCTGGATGTCGATATCCCTGGAGATCCCGAAAGCAGCGTCCATAAAAGATATTTTGAGATCATAACGGAGATCGGCTCCTGCACGTCGGGCCGTTCTTGATTTTGAACTTCCCGCACCAAAACCAAAGACGTCCTGGAAAATGTCACTAAAACTTGCAAATATATCGTCAAAACCTGAGAATCCCCTGAATCCTATGCCATTGAGTCCTTCATGACCGTAACGGTCATAAATATCCCTTTTCTCTTTATCGCTTAAGACTTCGTATGCTTCTGCCGCCTCTTTGAATTTTTCCTCCGCATCTTTATCGCCCGGGTTTCTGTCCGGGTGATACTGCATAGCCAGTTTTCTATAATTCTTCTTGATTTCCTCGTCGGAAGCTTGTCGATCGACTCCGAGGCATTCATAATAGCAGCGCTTTGACATCAATGCTTAACGTCGTCCTCCGATTTGATTATTTCCTTTATGCGTCCGACCATGCTGCCATTATCGCTTTTTTCGAAGGCATAAAGGGCGAACAAGTATTTCTTCAACTCCAGGGCGCGTTGTCCTATTGCTGCCCACGTTTCCTCATTGATGGTTTGCTTCAAAGGCTTCTGAACCTGTTGAAGAAGCATTACATCCCCCGATACTTCCGCAATGTTTTTAATTTTTTCCAGACCCTGAACGTAGTTGGCCTTTTGGTAGAAATCAATGGCATCGGAAATTCTCCCCGCTTCGAGAAATCCATCTCCGTATGCGATGAGATCCTTATCCGGATACTGTTTTATGTAAAGGGTGTATTGTTTGTCCTTATAGTTCGGTAGCTTTTTTGACATTATTCAACAAGTAAACAACCATGCACAATTTACACACTAACATAACAATCTTTTCGAAGATGTCAAGAGATGGACACGCTTATCCGACAAGCCTTTTCAATGCTTCCCCGTATTTTTTCCTTGTCTGTTCAATAATCTCGTCGGGAAGTTCTGGGGCGGGCGGTTTTTGGTTCCATTTGATGGAAATCAGGTAATCCCGCAAGAACTGTTTGTCGAAGCTCCTTTGCGGTCTGCCCTCTTCATAGTCATCTTTTGGCCAGAATCTGGATGAATCAGGTGTCAGCAGTTCATCAATCAGGATCAGCTTGTCTTCTATGATGCCAAATTCCAGCTTGGTGTCGGCAACGATAATGCCCGCTTCTTCGGCAAGCCTTGATGCCCTTGTATATATTGCAAGGCTTATTCCAATGATCTTCTCTGTCAGTTTGGAACCGATCGTATCCGCCATCTCTTTTTTTGTTATTGGCTTGTCATGCCTCCCTTCCGGGGCCTTGGTGGAGGGTGTAAATAGGGGTTCCGATAGTTTTGCAGATTCCCTTAATCCACGCGGAAGGGCGATCCCGGAAATCATCCCGCTCTCTCTATAATCCTTCCAGCCAGAGCCGCTTAAATATCCACGGACAACGCATTCTACAGGAAGCGGCTTTGCCCTCTTTACGAGAATGGATCTGCCTTCGAGTTCATTTCTATATGGAAGGCACGCATCGGGGAAATCTGAGGGATCTGTATATAAGAGATGGTTTTCGACGATGTCCTTCATCCTGTTAAACCAGAAGACGGACATCTCGGTGAGAATCCGACCCTTTCCCGGAATAGGATCTGGCATGATGACGTCAAAAGCGGATATCCTGTCTGTTGCGACAATAAGGAGGCACTTATCCACTTCGTAAATGTCGCGGACCTTTCCCCTGCCTTGCAGTTTTAGTCCTTTGAAATCTGTCGAGATTATTCCCCCGGTGTCCATAATAAATTTCCCGATTTCTATCTGATATAAGGATTGTACATCTTTTCGTGACCTATTGTTGAAGTCGGCGTCCTGCCGTAGTTATGTCCAGGCAGCACCTTCGTATCATCAGGAAGCCTGAAAAGCTTTTCTTTGACAGAGCGAAGCATCACTGTCCACGAGCCTCCGGGCAGGTCGGTTCTTCCCACGGCCTCAACAAAGAGCGTGTCTCCGGTAAAAACATATCCTTCTGTATATAGTGAGATGCCGCCGGGGGAATGGCCGGGAGTGTGCATGACCTTTAGTGAAATGCCGCCCGCAGTTATAAGATCACCGTCATTCACGGTGATATCGGCAGGTGGGGACTGCTCGGCGCCAAACATCCTGAGGACCATCGGGGGCGTGGACACCAGTAATTCAGCATCATCTTTGTGGATGATTATCTGTGCCCCTGTCTTTTTTTTCATCTCCGTGTTGCCGGATATATGATCTACATGACCATGAGTATTGACAATGTATCTAATGTTCAAATTGTTTTGCTGGGCTACCTTGATGATGCTGCTGCAATTTGCCGCCGGATCAATGACCAACCCTTCGCCGCTCTCCGGATCACCCACGATGTAGGCAAATATTGCCATGTGGCCAACCTGCATCTGTTTTAGAAACATATACATTTTCTCCCGATGCCGCTAACAGCTTGTGTCCTCAGATGAAATGGGACTCGATATTTGCGACAGTTGTATTCCCACCCTAAAGGTGCTAGCAAAATGACAGCTAGAACAAAAAGCCTTTTCATTGGTCTTCATGGAAATCCATCAATCATTCTGTATTTTCATTCCAACATGGCCCTTTACGAGTATTGCTCCGTAGAAGCCGTCCGTGCCATGACGGTGAGGATAGCTTCTGAAATACCCGTCCGCGTCGACCAGACTGGAATTTATCGCATCCGGTGGACGATTACAAATAAAATCAGGATGGCGATCAGTAAAATCTTTGATGACTCCTTCGTTTTCCTCCTTTGTGATTGTGCAGGTGCTGTATACAAGGTAACCGCCATTTTTTAAGCATGCTGCAGCTTGTTCCAATATCGCTTTCTGCAGAATGGCACATCTCTCGGCATCCTCCGGGCGGGCACGCCATTTTATTTCTGGATTCCTTCTCAGAGTGCCAAGACCCGTACACGGCGCATCGACGAGGATTCTGTCAAAAGTTCCCGGGAAGGCCTTTCGCGGTTCCTTCCTGGCATCTCCAACTTGTGCGTCTACAATGGTGGCATTTAGTCTACTTGCGTTTTTGCATAAGGCGTCGATTTTCTTCTTGCTGATGTCGAGGGCCAGGATGCTCCCATCGTTATCCATGAGCGCTGCCAGATGGGTGGTTTTCCCCCCCATGCCGGCGCAGATATCAAGGACATTTTCCCCCGGTCTCGGGGAAACGAGGCGGGCAGCCAACTGAGAAGCCTCGTCCTGAAAATGAATATCCCCTGAGGTATAAAAGGTTGTTTCCCGCGCAGACGTCGGCGAACTGGATATGATGAGGCCATCAGGAGAAAAAATTGTCTCCTTTACTTCAAATCCTTGCCGCGACAGTCCTTTCTTTGTCTTCTCACGGGTTGTCTTCAGTGTATTAACCCGCACTGTCACAGGGGGAACTTGATTGTTTGCTTTACAGAGCGCAACAGTTTCGTCCACGCCGAAAATTTCAATCCACTTTCTTACTAGCCACAAGGGATGCGAATGGACTACGGAGATATGATGCGCCGGTTCTTTTCTAATCTCGGGATATGCGATTTGATCCTGCTTCCGGATGAAATTTCTCAGGATGGCATTTACCAGTCCTGATCCGGCCCGGCTCACTTTTTTTGTCATTTCAACGGCCTCATCCACAATGGCGAAGGCCGGTATCCTTTCGGTGAAGAGCAATTGGTAGAGGGCTGTTCTCAGAATGTTTCTTATGGACACATCCAGGTTGTTAAACTTGCCCCTGTATATGCGCTCGATAACCCAATCGAGGTTCCCCCTCATCCTCAGCGTGCCATAGACGATCTCGGTGATTAGCTTTTTGTCTTGGAGCTTTATCTGAGGATGGCCAGAGAGAGAGACATCCAGCAGTGGTTCCGCATAGGCGCCTTCTTCCTCCACGCGATTCAGGATTTCAACGGCCATGTGGCGAGGCGTTTTTGTCATCATTATACAGAGCCCAGGGTGTCTCCCGGTGCCATGCGAGAACCCCTCAGAAAATCCATGATAGACAGTCTCTTCTTGTTTTCCAGTTGAACCTCCCGCAGATACACGTATCCGTTCCTTGCAGCCACGGGGAGGCCTTTTCCAGTTACTGTGCCGATTCTCCCCGGCGATCCCGGAGAGGGAATCTCTTCTCCGACGGCGGAGAATATCTTCAGCGTCTTTCCCTTGAAGAAGGTATATGCACCGGGTGCCGGTGACAGTCCCCTGACGAGGTTGGCAATTTGCCGGACATCGGCGTCCCATCGAATTAGGCCATCTTCCTTTGTGAGTCGGGGAGCATATGTGGCGAGCGATGCATCCTGGGGTCTACGTGCGCAGATACCTCCCATCATAATATCAATAGTCATCAAGAGGAGCCTAGCCCCCATGTGTGCCAGCCGATTATTGAGCATTCCGAACGTTTCAATGGGATCAATTATCGTTTCCTCCTGTGTCATGATATCACCGGTATCCATCCCTTCGTCCATCAGCATGATGGTGATACCAGTCTTCTCTTCACCTTTGATGAGAGCCCAGTTGATCGGAGCTGCGCCCCTATATTTCGGCAGCAGAGAGGGATGTACGTTTATACAGCCCATTCTTGGAATTTCAAGAATCTCACGAGGCAGTATCTGGCCGAAGGCCGCAACAACAGCCAGATCTGGACGGAGGTCGCTGAAATAATCGAAGAAGTCCTTGTTTTTCAAACGTTCCGGTTGGACGACAGGAAGGCCGTATTTCTTGGCAAAGACCTTTATCGGCGGCTCAGCAGGGATCCTGCCTCGGCCCTTTGGTCTATCGGGCTGGGTCACGACGGTGACGATTGTGTAATCATCCCTGACTAGGCCATCGAGGGATGGAACGGCAAACTCCGGTGTCCCCATGAAAGCTATTTTTGCCTTGGTCATCTCTTCATTCTCTTAGAGTGGAATCCATAATTCTACTGCCCTCAATTCTCATACAAGGGAATTTAAAAGTAGCGGGAAAAGCAGACGGAAAAACTATAGGATAACGTACCTTTCATGTCAAGGAAAAGCCAGGAGAAGCCAGAGAAGCGGCTCTATGATTTGAGGATGCTACATTTTGCGCTCAAATAAGAAAACCCGCCGGAACGTGAATTCTGCGGCGGGTCGTGCGATTCGAAAAATGCGTTATTCCTTCTTTTCTTTTTCTCCCTCTTTTTCGTCCTTCACAGGCTTTGTCACTTTGCCTGTCATCAGGTATTCGTGCATGCTTGCAGCTGCTTTCTTTCCCGCTCCCATGGCGGAGATGACGGTCGCTGCACCGGTGACGATGTCGCCTCCAGCAAACACGCCTTTCATGGACGTTTCCAAAGTGTCGGGGTCAGCTTCCAGCGTGCCCCAGCGGGTCGTTTTAAGACCTGGTGTCGTCATGGGAATCAACGGATTGGGCCGGTTACCAAGAGCGGGAATCACAGTGTCGCATTCGATGGTGAATTCGCTTCCTTTGATGGGAATTGGCCTTCTTCTGCCTGACTCATCCGGTTCGCCGAGCTCCATTTTGATACACTCAATAGCCTTCACCCTTCCTTGTTCGTTGCCGATTACACGAACAGGATTCGTAAGAATCATAATCTGGACGCCTTCCTCCTCGGCATGGTGGATCTCTTCTGCACGGGCAGGCATTTCATCCCGGCTGCGCCTATACACAATAATGGACTCCGCTCCCAGTCTCAAGGCAGTCCGTGCTGAATCCATGGCAACATTTCCACCGCCCACGGTAATGACCCTTTTGCTCCGGATTGGTGCCGTGCCGTACTCGGGGAAGCGGAACGATTTCATGAGATTGGATCTTGTAAGATACTCGTTTGCAGAATAGACGCCTACGAGATTTTCACCGGGTATGCCCATAAACATGGGCAGCCCGGCGCCGGTCCCGATGAATATCGCGTTATAGCCGCTCTTAAATAGTTCTTCCACGGTGCGGGCCTTGCCGACAACGTAATCCGTGAGGATTTCTACTCCGAGTCTTCTCAGATAATCAACCTCGTATTTCACGATTTCCTTAGGAAGGCGGAATTCGGGGATGCCATACACAAGAACGCCACCGGTCTCCTGGAGAGCTTCAAAAATCGTGATCTTGTGCCCGAGCTTTACGAGATCTCCTGCCACAGTTAGCCCTGCCGGCCCGGCGCCGATGATTGCCACCTTCTTTCCCGTAGGTGGGGGGAGCTCCGGCAGTTGTGCTTTTCCGAATTTTCTCTCATAGTCTGCTGCGAATCTCTCCAAGCGGCCGATAGCCACCGGGTCGCTTTTTTTCCCGAGTACGCAGACGATCTCACATTGTGTCTCCTGCGGACAGACGCGGCCCGTCACGGCCGGAAGAGTATTTTGCTCCTTGAGCTTCCATGCGGCTTCAATGAATTTACCTTGTTCGATTAGCTTGATGAAATCCGGTATCAGGATATTCACCGGACAACCGGTCATACAGAGAGGTTTCTTGCATTTGAGACAACGGCTCGCCTCTGCCATAGCAAGCTCTTCTGTATAACCGTAAGGCACTTCTTCGAAGTTGTTCCTTCTTCGCCTTGGATCCTGCTCAGGCATTTTCTGCCTGGGGATCTTCGGCTTTTTCTCTTTTTCTTTTGGTTCCATACTTTTCCTCAACCTCAGGTTAATCCAGGGATAACAAGTCTATTAGGGACCATGAGCTCATGCACTCATACATGCATGGCCGGCTTTCAGGTCGTGCCCGGAGACCGGATCTTGCGGTATTGCCTCAACTTCCTCTAACTTGAAGGCCGCCTGCCTTTGCATCAATTCGATCCAGTCGATTTGCAGACCATCGAGGAACGGTCCATCCACGCAGGAAAACTTTGTAACCCCTCCCACACTCACACGGCAGCAACCGCACATACCTGTCCCGTCCACCATCAGAGGGTTCATGGCTGTCATAGTCGGTATGCCGAGTTTCCTGGTCTCGTCACATACGAGCATCATCATGAAGGTGCAGCCGATGATATACGCCTGGTCAATCTTCTCTCCTCGATCCGCAAGCATTGTGATGGCTTCCTGCACGCCGCCCTTCATGCCTGCTGAGCCATCCTTGGTGACGATAATAAGTTCGTCACAGGCCGCGGAGAGTTTATCCTGCCAGTGCAGCAGGTAGTGGCTGGAAGCTTCTTCAATGCAGATTACCCTGTTCCCGGCTTCTTTCATCGCCCTGGCGATAGGTAGAATGGCTCCCACTCCAAAACAGCCGCCTCCTAGAACCACCGTCCCGTATTTTTTCACCTCCACCGGGCGCCCCAGAGGTCCTGCAAAATGGGCGAGATATTCGCCGGCACGGGTGTTCGCAAGTTCCCGACTTGATCGTCCCGTTTCAAGGGTAACCATTGTAACCGTTCCTTTTTCCCGGTCAAAATCTGAAATGGTGTAGGGAATGCGTTCAGAGGTCTCCTTCACCATGGCGATTACGAACTGGCCTGGCTGACATTTCTCCGCAATCACGGGGGCATGAACCGTCACCATATACGTATTGGGCACGATCTCAATTTTTTCCACGATCTTGAAACGTTTTCCTTCTTCCACCGGAACAGGAGCCACTTCCTTCTCGGGAATGGCAAAAAAGATGCGCATTGCGGAGACTATGTCGCTCATCGCATGGCCCCTGTACTTGCGGGGGATCGCGGATATCTCTTCGAGCGGGGACGGTTCCGGAGCTACTGGAGGGATCTCCATCATCTTTGAGGCTGCCATTACACTAGCGATGTCAGCGGATGTTTGAAAATCAAATCCACTGGCGCCCATTTTCTTGGCAATATCGCACGCAACCTTCCAGTCCGGCTGTAAGGCATTCGGTGCCTTGGCCGCAGCGGATAACGTCTTGATTTGACCCGAGGCATTGAGGAAAGTACCATCAGTTTCCACAAGCCCGGCAACAGCAAACACTACGTCTGCAGATTTTTCTGTCCTTGACGGGAACATATCGGAAACAATCAGAACGTCGAGTCCTTCCGGTCTCGTACCTTGCAGGTAATCACCCAGAGAATAAAGAGCTTTCACGGTTCCATCGGTTACGGTACCAGGAACAGGGAGTGAATCACTTACAAAATTATCAGACTTCATGACTTCTTTGGTAAATTTCCTCAGCACGTAAAGTTCCTCGCGCGTTGCCGCAGAGGGGGCGATCATTGCAAACTGACTTCCGGAATATTTTTTGAGACTATTTGCCGCCATATCAATTGCATCATCATAGCTAGTTCTGATAAGGCCGTCTGCCACCCGTATCTGGTGTGAAACGTGTCTGTAATGGCTGTCGAGAAGCTGGGGCAATACAAAGCGGCCCACGGCGCAGATGCGGGCCTCTCGAGTGAAGGCCGTCATTCCCGAGCTGATCACTTTTCCGTCCTTGATCTTCAGGCGAACCGAGCATCCCACAGGGCACAGTATGCAGTTTGAATCTTCCACACGATCCGGTGCGCCATACCATTTGGCGTATCGGTCGCTCATTGCGCCCGTCGGACATATGTCCACGCAGGCGCCACAGAAGCGGCAGTCGGTTTTAGTGTGCGGCCGGTCAAAGGCCGTCGAAATTCGCGCTTCTTTACCGCGTTCGACAAAAGCAATGGTCCCGGTGGTATGGATCTTTTCGCATATCCTGGCGCATCTTCCGCACAACACGCACAAATTGTAATCCCTGTCCATGAAGGGATCCATGCTCTCCACAGGTAGATGCTTATATATGATGGGTACTTCCAGATCGTCGATCTTGTATTCCTCGGAAAGTTTCCGGAGCTCACACTGGTCCCGATTGCTGCAGAAGGTGCAGCGGGTGGCTTTGCCGCTCTTGAAAGGGCGGGGCCTGTACTTTTCGCAGGGTTCACGATGGAGGCAGACGAGGCATGGACTGGTATGTCCGCTCAGCAAGAGCTTGACAACTTCCTTGCGGAGATCGATGATGACGGGGGAAGATGTTTTGACCACCATACCTTGAGCTGCAGGAGTGGTGCACGATGGGGGGTATCCTCTCATACCTTCGATCTCGACTAGGCAGAGCCGGCAGGCGCCGTAGGGCTCCAGCGCAGGGTGGTCGCAGAGTGTGGGGACTTCAATTCCGGCCTTGCGCGCTGCCTTAAGAACCGTGTCTCCCTGTTCCGCTTTAACCAGATTCCCGTCAATAGTAAGGGTTATTTCGCTCATTCTCAAATTTTCTCCTAATTTACAGGCTTTCTAATGCCTGTTATTTCTTATTCATCTTTCCTGCAGAAGATCGCAATTTAAATTCCGGTCCCCTCACGCTTGGCAAACAAACGATGGCAACAGGGCGCCCTGCCAGGGCATACAGATATGTTTCGGTCAACTAAACAATTTCTGCATCGCATCTGAGACAGCGGCACGCTTCCAGGACAGCGATTGTCTTCTCGTAGCCAAGCTCGACTTCTTTGAAATTGTTCCTTCTATCTTCGGCCACCAGCTCAGGCATCTTCGCCTGTGGTGCCTCTTCGGATTCTTCATCGACGACCAGCGGCACATCAATGAATTCATCCGGCGGTTCCACGTATGCCGGTTCATTATTGACCTTTCTGATATAGGCATCCATATCACGTGCCGCCTGGTGCCCCGCAGCGATGGCACCGATCACTGTAGCTGGTCCAGTCAAAGCATCGCCGCCTGTAAAAAACTTCGGATTGGACGTCTGGGACTTGCTTCCGGTTGCAAGGTCGAAAGTTGACCACTTGTTGACGCTCACGCCACTATCCGTGGGAACAAAGGTCATATCAGGCGCTTGTCCGATGGCCGCGATAACGGAATCCACGCTCAGAGTGAATTCAGAATCTGTAATCGCCACAGGTTTCCGTCGCCCGCTCTTGTCGAATGTGGTCAGTCTGGTTCGCTGACAGGTAATTTCGCTTACCTTTCCGTCCTTACCGGAAATTTTCAGGGGAATAACCAGAAATTTGATCTTTATCCCTTCATCTTCAGCTGCAAGAATTTCTTCTTCCGCCGCCGGCATATCCTTCTTCTCACGTCTGTAAAGAATGGTTACATTGGCGCCGAGGCGTAATGCGACGCGGGCGGCGTCAATGGCAGAGTTACCGCCGCCTATGACCGCTACATTTGAGCCGAGCGTTTTCTTACCGCTCAACCATGCTTCTTCATCGGTGTTAAAGTCTCTCAGGAATTCAACGCCGCCGTAGACACCTTTAAGATTTTCTCCCTCCACACCCATGGGCTGACTCTTATGAGCCCCGGGAGCCAGAAAGATATAGTCGAAAGTTTTGCTCACCTCTGCAAAGGAGATGTCTGTCCCGACGCGCGTATTGCATTTTATTTCCACACCCAGAGATTTTATGTTGTCGTTGATTTCACTTGCCAGGGTATTTCTGGGGAGCCT
>DASRZZ010000002.1:0-8427 GCA_035685925.1 Syntrophales bacterium
CCGGGCTTCAGCAAGATTCTGTCTGAAACCCCGACCTTGCCAATATCATGGAGCGGGGCGGACTTGCACAACAGGTCGATGGCTTCATCATCCAGGAATCGGATGAATCTGGGTTGTTTCCTCAAGTAGTCGGCGAGAAGACGGATATAGTTCTGAGTGCGCTTGATATGCCCACCTGTATCCGGATCCCGCGTTTCGGTCAGCGAGGACATGCTTTCAATCGTTGCCTCCTGAACCATTGCAAGCTCGCGGGTTCGCTCTTTCACCCTCTGCTCCTCCTGCCAGAATCTGAAAAAAGTAATGAGGGAGAAATTACACGCCAGGACGATCAAGGGTAAAACCGGTGAAATGAAGATGCCTTCGTTTCGAAACATCCACACCGAGGCATGCCAAACACCTACTGCGCCGACTCCAAGGAAAAGTGAACTCCAAATGGCTCCAGTCCAAGCCAGAATAAATGCGGAAAGCAAGCCTAATCCTAACATTCCTACAGACTCCAGGCCCGAGGCCCATTTCGGTCGAGACAGGAAATCCTTTTTTAGGATATTATCAACAACGGTTGCGTGAACCTCCACCCCTGGAAATACGGGATCCAAAGGGGTGGATTTGAGCTCTTTCAATCCCGACGCAGAGGTTCCAACGAACACTATTTTCCCTTGTATCTTCCCATCCGGGATGCGATCAGACAGGATGTCTGCTGCTGAGATATAGTCGAAGGTTTTACCTTTCCCGCGAAAACGAATCAGCATACTCCCTTTTGAGGTAAGGGGGATAGCCGTTTGGTTTAGATATAATGACTCCACACCACTCGTGTCGGTCTTCAAAAGAACGTCGCGTACACCCAGAGCCTTCATCAGTGTTACTAACCCGAGGCTCGGATACAATCTGCCTCTGTGTTCAATGATCAGGGGCACGCGTCTCAGAATGCCATCTGAATCCGGCAAAACATTGAAGAAACCTGATCCAGCCGCAGCCTCGGAAAGCATCTTTAGGTTACAGGAAACACTACGGGCATGAATGAACAGGGGTGAATCCTTTTCTGCCTTGTCGTGTCCTATTCTGTTGACATGTAATGGATGTAACAGACAGTCCTCCGAATCAGAATCTTCTTCGAACAGGAATTGATAGCCTAACAGAAAGGGGCCTCTTGAAAGAGCCTCCGCGAGCCTCTGGTCATTGTCTCTGAGCCCTTGGGGAACCCCTCTGAATCCGAGATCGACTCCAAAGTCACGCAGAATCTCCTTTCTTATCGAATGAATCGAAGTTCTGTCCTCTTCTGCGAAGAGCATATCAAGGCCAATGCTCAAGGCCCCAAGATTTCTCAGTTTTTCCACCAGGATTGCGATCCGGTAGCGCGGCCAGGGCCATTGGCCGTATTGTTTGAGACTTTTTTCATCTATGTCAACGATGACGGGAACAGGAGAGGGCTTTCCTGTGCCGGTCGACAGCAGGGAGTCGTAAACTCGATTATGAAGGAAGTCCGTCAAGGTGGGTTTGGCAAGATTTATGAAAAAAAGGAGAACTGAAAAAAGGATACCGTAGAGTAGGACAGGTGACCTGTTTCTTCGATCTCTCCTAATAATAAGTTTCCTGCTTTCCGGGTCCACCATGCCTTTAGACTATATAAAAACGCTAAGATCGCCATTTTCTAGCACGGTGACCCAAATGGATCACAATCGATAGCGGGTGAGTGGCCAATAGGCCCCTCCTTAATTTTCTTCAATCAAAAATGCTGTGCCTTTCCAAAGAAAACGATCTCACTGCGGCTATCTGACAATCACTTCGACTCTCCTGTTACGGGGTTCGGGGACTTGATCTTTGGTAGGCACCAAGGGTCTTGCTTTGCCATAAGATGAAACGAACAGCGTTTTCGGTTTAATGCCGCTCGAAACGAGCAGATCTCGGACGTGGTTTGCCCTCCTTGAAGAGAGACGGGCGTTGTAAGACTCTGTTCCCACAAGATCGGTATGACCTACTACGTACACTTCGTTTGAATTACGGCTCTTAATAGTCTTCTGGACTTGGGACAACAAGTCGTTGGATTCACGGGTGAGTTTAGTTGTATTACGTTCAAAGTACAGAATGAATAAGGTAAATCGGCTCGTTCGTTCCGGCAGCACGGAGAGGGCTGGTGAAAAGACATCGCTGATTTCTTTTTCTTCTACGGGTTGGGGAGCGACCGGCGGCTTATTGAGATCTTCAACCTCGATTCCGTATCCAGGCTTGTCAAGTATCTGAGAACCTCCCTGGGTCGTCACCGTGATGACACCTCCCTTGCCATCCTGATCAGGCAAGAGGACGATCAAATCTCGCTTTGCTCGGTGTGCGCCACATCCACTTAGAAGGCCAAAAAAAATCAAGATAAAAAGAACATTTCTCCACTGCCTCATCTGTTTTCTCAGTTTTCTTGAGTGGTGGCCGTCTCTTTGTCTACTTCCCCTCGACCCTCACGACAAATTTCGTTCCCCTAATGCCTATGGAAGCAGTGGGGGTTTCGAAATGGGCTGAGTCCGGTGCAAGCTTGGAGATGAGCCCCGAAAGATAGGCTGCTGTTCCTCTGATCATCCTGAGAATGATCGAGAATTTTCCTTCCTTTGGAGCAAAAACAAACTTATCAATGACTAAAGCGCTCTCTGGTCCCAATGACAAGAGAGTATCGTCCCTAAATATCACGCCAATGGATCCATCAGGACCGGTGCGAAGTGTATCATTTTCCCGTATTTCTAGACCGACGGTTGCGGATATCGTCTGCCCTTGTCTAACAATCGCCGCCGTCCCACTCGCCTTCTGAACGGTTGCAATCGTTGGGGAGGCATAGACGGGCGAAACGTTTGCACCAACAGACAATAGGGTGAATATAGTTGCAAGAGGGACAAATAATTTTCTAATTCTATTAAGATTCATCTTCGATTCCACGAAAAAATTCTTATATCCGAATTTTATTAAAGCAAAAATTAAGCCAAAGGGTCTGCGTGAAAATATATACATGATTTCAGAGACTTAATACAACTGCATCGATTTCTACCTTCCAAAGTGATCGACATATTTACAGGAGGGTGGCCAAATTTGTTACAGGCAACCGACCTGCAACCAGAATCGACCTATTGATAGGCGTAAGGACTTCGGTGCAAGCAGATGAAATGGAAATGGGGAAAAGTTTTCCTTTTGCCGATCGGGAATGAGAAAAAAGATTGGATCCTTTCTAAAAATCTAAAAAGGCTGATTGGGTTGACATAAACTGACTGAAAATAGCATACAACGAACGCATTCTCCCTCGTCAAGTTGAACTGCCCCCTACGTCCCCCAATCCCTTGACGATTCTCTCTCATTTTAAGTAATACTCGCCTGAAGACGTTTTCCTAAGGCAGAAGCAATGCGTTTTAACGTCGAGAGTTTGATGTCCTCGGCATGGTTTTCAATCCTCGATATGGAGGCCTTCTTGGTTTTAAGCCGACGGGCTAATTCTTCTTGAGTCAACCCTGCTTTTTCCCGTGCCTGACGGAGTACGACTCCAATTTTGAATTGCTCATACCCCTCGTCAAACCCTTTCGCAAATTCCTTATCCCTCTTCTTTCTCTCCGTTACGTATCTCTTAAAGTCACTCATTTTATGTCCTCCTTTTGAGGTAGGTTAACCTGTATGCTAACCATTGACAATAGGCAAAACTCATCTGACGTTGCAGGGGTACTCTCCTGCGTAGACACATAAAATGGGAACTGGGAAAAGTGTTCTCTCTGCATATTTCCCAAATTTCTGGAGAAAAACGCACTTGACATTTAGCCGTCTAAATGGTAAGTACGATTCTAATGATTGAACGCCCTTTTTGGATACAACGGATTCGGCAGGCGTGGGGAAAACGCCCGATTGTATGGTTATCTGGGGTTCGCCGGGTAGGCAAAACCACCTTAGCTCAAATGTTTTCCAATACAATCTATCTGAATTGCGATTTACCTTCCGTGGGACGACGGCTGGTCGATCCAGAATTGTTCTATGACAGCATAGCCAAGGGGACGATTGTGATCTTTGACGAAATCCATCGTTTAGAAGACCCCAGCCGGTTGTTGAAAATTGCTGCGGATGTCTATCCACACCTAAGGGTGCTCGCGACAGGCTCCTCCACTTTGGAAGCCACAAAAAAATTTCGCGATAGTCTGACCGGGCGAAAACAGATGATCTACTTGCCTCCAGTTCTTTGGAGCGAATGCATCGATAAATTCAACATAAAGGAATTGGATCGCCGATTGCTCCACGGAGGGCTACCAGAACCCTTGCTCTCAAAAACGAAAAATGCAGCTTTTTTTTCAGAATGGATGGATAGCTTTTATGCCCGGGATATTCAGGAACTTTTCGGGATCCGAAACCGGACTGGCTTCATGAAGTTACTCCATTTACTGTTACGACAAAGTGGAAGTCTCATCGATTATACCCATTTGGCTCACTTGAGTGATTTAAGCAGGCATACCGTCAAAGCCCATGTAGAAGCCATGAGCATCGCCCACGCAGTATTTTTACTCCCTCCATTTCAGGGAGGGGGGCGCCGTGAAATTACACGAAGACCTAAATGCTATTCTTTTGATACGGGGTTTGTGACGTTTGTCAAGGGCTGGGACAGTATCCGGGAGGATGATCGAGGTGTTCTGTGGGAGCACTTAATCCTCGACACCCTGCGCACGGTTGTTGACGATCATCGGTTGCATTACTGGAGGGACAAATCCGGACGGGAAGTCGATTTTGTTATCAAAGGCGGTAGACGACAAGCAGATGCCATTGAATGTAAAATCAATCCCGATCACTTTGACTCAGCTAATCTCACTGTATTTCGTTCTATTTATCCTGAGGGAAGGAATTACGTGCTGAGTCCCAATATTAAAACCCCCTACCAGCGTCGTTACGGCAAACTGCGGGTGCGCTTTATCCCGCTCAATCAGATTTCCGATGAAATAAAAGAATCTTCAAGAGAGAGAATAATAGGAGCATAGCTGTTCGGCGGTCTTTCTCCACAGGTATCCTCTTGCCCGTAGGCGGATGAAATGGGAATTGGGAGAATTCTTTCTTTGCCGACCGGGGATGAGAAAAAAGAATGGATACTTTCCAAGAATCTAAGAAGGCTTATTGGAATTGGATAAATAAAAGAGTCTTCTTTTCTCCGTCAAAAAAACAAGACCATCTACGGTGACTCAAGCAAGTTGTTTTAGAACCTACGTCCCCTTGTTGCCTCCCCTTGTTGTTGGTCTTTTAATGGGTGACACCTATGCCTTTTCTTGTCCCTCTGTCACCGCCCTCAGCTTTTGGAGCACTCCTAAACTGATCTCCTGCGAAACAATGCTTCCCAAACTCCAGATTTTTCATGCCAAAGAATTGGGAGACTATTATTCGGACATCCATGCTGAAACGCGACTAAAAGGCCACAGTCACCAAACCCTTTTAAGTAGGATGGTGAACATCCAGTTTTCCCGCAGAACAATAGCAGGTTTTCTTTTTCAGAATCATCAAAGTAAGTACAGTCAGTGGACAGGACGTTATCCTGTTTATCAAAGTGTTGAATAGCAATCATGGTAAGCTCCTCTTCCAACAATGAGCGAGCAAGATGATTTAATACCAGAATTCCAAAAAGGACAATCGAACCAATAGGCAATATAATCGGTGCATTTGTACTCCACCATTCTTCTATAGTATGACCAGTGCCACTGAAATCCTCTAAAAAGACAATTAGATCTATTTTTCTTTTCTTTGATTCTCGATACAGTGTGAGAAGATCCACGATATTGTCATTAGCCACATCTGCGTTGCTCTTCAGATGCCTGGCGATCATTTGTGCGCCCGTACCCGGCCCCCCGACCGGAACATAAAATATACCGCTTCCTTTTACGTGTGGAAACATGGTGATGACCATGTTGACTAACTCTTGAGACATTGACATTAGATTTGAGGCACTAAAGTATCGGATATTTTTCAAAACTTTAATTGCTAGAGGGATTTTATCTTCCCCAAACTGAGATAACCATCTGATTAATCGTCCCCGCTTTACATAATCATGATCGCCACAATCCTGTGTGAACGCCTCAATTTCTTTATCGAACTTTGTTTCTATGTCAAAAGTCATTCTTTTCCCTCGGCCTTGTCAGGAGTGCATCTTCAAGCTTATTTGTAATCAGACGGACAAGTTTTCTAAGATCATTTATTAAATCTTCATCGCTTGCGACATTCTCCAAATCGATGTCCTCTATCTGAGTGATGAGTCGGCGTGTTGATCTACCGAGTTCCGCTGCCTCTGTAGCAAATGTTGCTCCAGGTATATCAAATTCATCGATTCCCTTTTCTTTCTTAGACAAAAATAGTTCAAATTGCTTCATGAACTCTTTAATTTTTCCCTGTCGTTCGCAGGCTCTATAGATGGAAACCAGTTTTCTAAATTCAGTAACCGCTTTTATTATCCCTTCGTTATATTTCTCAATCATGATGTCTACACACTTTTCATCTCCTCTGGTCACCCACGGGGGGAATTTGTTCTCTAATGCAGGCCCCCTGATCCGATGGAGATCTATAAAGAAATCCGCCTTAAAACGTTCACTTGGAGGAGCGAGCATCATCTGCTGAAACCGTTCAGAATATGTAAGGAGAATCTTGCATCTTCTCACTTGTGACAAAGTAAGTTTTGTAAGTTCTGCAAGTTCCCGTTCATTGGTCGTATTCAGCATCTCCATCAAATCCTGCAGCTTTAATGCAGTCGGCATGAGTTGCCATCCTTCACGAACATTGTGAATGTGGAACATCGTGAGGATATTCGTTTCTGGACTGGGTGTGTCGACGATTATGCATGGAACAGATGATAATCTAATTTCTTTAGCACACCTCCAGCGACGCTCGCCGTCCAGTAAAATGAATGCGTCTCTATCTGGATCATCATGTCCTTCCTTTTCCGCATATACATCTAGCGGAACGAGGATACCAAGTTTCTTGATTGATTCCTGAAGAATACGCATTGGTTCTTCATCAAAAAGTCTCCTAGGATTATGAGGGTTTGGCTTAATGTAGCGGGTCGGAATATTAGTAACCTTAGCTGAACGCTCAGACATTTTATTCCCTCTCTAGTAATTAGTTAGTACTACCTCCGACACAGGCCTACGGCTAGAGCCTGAGCAGGAAATCAGGGATTTAGTTGACAGTGTAGTCCTTCGGAAACCTCGATAAAGTTCGATCAATCTCTGTTCACTGGAGAGGACAACCATTATCTTTACACTCCTTTTTGAAAGCTGTTTGATTTCTCTCGCGAGGTTTTTGTGATCATCCAAATTAAACTTGTCAACAGTATAACGGTTGAATCCTATTCCGGTATTTGCTCCTTTTGGGTAAGGTGGGTCTATAAAAAAGAAATCGTTTGGTCTTGATTCGGCTAATGTATCGAGGACATCGGAATGGGATAGTTCGGCTTTAGACAGGACTTGGGAACACTCTCTGAGGTGTCTTTCACTCCAAAGTACTTGCGGCAAGCGACTACCAATGGGTACGTTGAACCTGCCTAGGCTATTTACTCGGTACACACCATTCCAACATAACCGATTGAGATAAGCAAATCGTTTGGCTCTCTCCAGGAAATCAGAAGATTGCTGTTCCCGCAGAGAATAGTATGTATCTAACGTTGCAGTCAATTTGAAAAGCGATGATATGAACCGGTCTAAATCATTACGCAGTATCGTAAAGTAATTGATCAGATCTTCATTTACATCGGCCAACAAAGCGCTTTCAGGCTTCGCTCCAAAAAAGAGAGCAGCGCTACCTGCCATTGGTTCAATGTACCGGTTATACTCCAAAGGCATCAATGGCAGGAGATCTTTAACAACGAAGGATTTGCCTCCTGCCCAACGTAAAGGAGGACGGAGAATTCCTGCTGATTTTATGCTCAAGGGCACCTCGATACTTTTTGATTTAGATAACATTAGATCCATGATAACCGCACGGTTGTCAGACCTGCGCTATTCACTTCCCGTCGCCTTTCAGTTTCTTCTGAAGCGTGCCACTATAAACGTGTTCGTGGTCCGCGTTGTGTGTCTGTAAATCATTGAAAAACAAAAAAGCCCATCCCTTTTGAGAATAGGCTGAAGTTCAATCCCACAATTTTTCAATATTTGAATCCCCCACCGGATTTTACCCCACTATATCAGAACCAGAAAAACAACGCAATTACAAATATTAAGCATTTTTTGTGCCACCAAAAAGGCAGAGCGCATAGAGCATAGCGCATAGCGTAATACCTTGAAAGTAAATGATAAAAAGCACATTAATTCCTATCGCGCAGAATTGAAATGAACCCAACTGGTCAGGAATTGGCCAAAAATGGACTGAACCTTGTGAATTTGTGAAACGGACTTGAAGAGACACGGAGATAGGGGGACATTTCTAATTGCAGAATAGAAAAGCTAACTCAAA
>DASRZZ010000003.1:0-7024 GCA_035685925.1 Syntrophales bacterium
AAGGCTTCAAATACAGTCAACCCAACGATATCAGCTTTGAGAGGCATTGCCTTGATCCATTCGGTGAAAGCTCTGTTCACAAAGACGATCCGCAATTCCTTGTCGATTATAGATATGGCATCCCCCATGGAATCTAAGATCGTTTGATATTGCTGTTCCGGCTTCTTAAGCTCGCCTATTATGCCCTTTAGCTCAGACTCAGACTTTTCCAGTTTTGCAACTCTCTCTCGCATTCCTGCTATTTCTGTAATGAGTTGCTCTTTAGTCTTTGATTTGCCTGCCATGGTCCTAATTCCCCTAATCGAAAACCTACCAATAAAAAAACCCCGCTCTCTCTTGAGAAACGGGGTTTCAGTCATTTTGGCTAATAGTACCGTTACGCAATGTTAAAGAGTTTGTTGATTGGAGCTATAACGTGTGTCTCGTATATCATTTTTTTGCCCTAAAAATCTACTGAGAAAAGAAAGCCTACATTCTAAGAGAAAGACGTAATTTTCCAATTAGGATCGAACTGCCAAGCTGCATGATTCATGAAGCATTCAGCGAGGTCGACAAGAAAGAAACGGTCAAGAAAGGCTGCTCGGCGCGGTCTCCCTCTGGATTGAGTTCAGGATGGCCGCCAGCTTGATGCAGAGCAGTGTCTTACTTTCATGTTCTTTCTGGACTTCCGCGCCCTCTGGATTCGAAGCCATTAGACCTGCCAGATCGATTCTGTATTGATCAATCTCATAGAGTTTCCTGAGATCCAGCTCGTGCTTCTCAAATATCACATCGTGGTAGATCTTCATCATATTCAGAAAGATATTGATCTTTGTTCTGAAGCTGGTATCAGGCGCAATCGAATGGAGCAACAGGGCAGCCCTTTCAGGTTCACGCGAACAGAAATGTTGGGTCATAATGACGCTTATCAGATTGTCGAGATGTAAGACGCGCGCCGAAAACGACGGTATCAGCCTTTCGGCAAGAGGATTGTGTTGATTAGCGTCTGCTTTCTTTTCCTCTATCATAAATGATCGCCTTTCATCCAAGCATTTCTAATTCGGAATAGTTCCTAATGGATTGTTAAAAAAATTTAGCTAAGCCCTCGCGTGTTGACTAATGTTTTTTCGAGTGATCCCTTTTCCCGCGGCATTTTGCGCAGTACCCGTAATATTCGAACCGCGTGTCCGTTACGACGAAGTCAACGCCCTTGATGATCTTCTGCGGCCTGAAAGACTTTGGAAAAACATCGATTATATCTTTGCAATGCTTGCAGATCAGGTGAATATGCGTATCCGTATTGCCTTCATGGCGGTTATCCATCTTGTCGAATTCCAGGACGCTGATGATGCCGTTCCTCGCGAACTCGTTCAAGGTGTAATAGACGGTCGATAGACTTATTCCCGCTTTCTTCTTTTTCGCTTCCTTGTAGATGGTGTCCGCGCTCGGATGAAGGAGATAGTTTTCTGTGAAGGCCTCAATCACTGCAAGTCTCTGAGACGTCAGCTTCAGCCCCTTTCCCTTTAACTTCTTTATGATTTTATCTTTCATTCTTATTCGGAATAATTCCTACCTCCGAAACTTACCCAAATTGTCTTTCCGCGTCAAACATTATTTCCATCAGCGTGTTCATTTGAGAATCGTCCAACCGATCGAAGAATATTATCGCCTGGGAGATCCGTGCACCGCACGAGGAGCCTTCCAACATTCTCAGGTTCCCGGTACGGTGCGGTATCCCCCTTTAACCATGGTTACTCAACGGACACTAATTCGTCCACGTCCATATACCCGAACGAATAGGTTTCTATGTCGTAATCCCGTTCCGCAACCTGCTCGCAGGTGGGGCAGAATTTCTTCGGCGGCAGATCGCCGGTCCAGAAAAGCAGTTTCTTATGCTTTGCCATGCACCTGGGGCATACACAAAGCGTAGGCTTTGCTTTCTTTGGCGTCCATTTGTCGAGCTTTCTACATGTACCCATATTTCATTCTCTCATCATGCATGTTACAATCCGAGGGCCTCCCTAATTGCTTTTTCGTTGAATCCCACGATGACCTTGTCTCCGATAATGATTGTCGGGAACGTGCACATCGGATTAAGTTTTCTGACATCCTCAATGACGGCCGCTTTTTCACTGCCGGTTAGCATGTCTACGTCCGTAAATTCATATTTCACAGAACAATCATTCAACAGATTCTTGGTTGCCCTGCAATGACTGCACGTGCTTAACGTGTAAATCTTAACAGGTGGCTGCATATCCGTCCTCCTTTTCTCGGGACCTTCAGATCGTGTACAAATGATAATTAGTTCGCCTCGGCATAAATTAGACGCGCTGAAAAGATCGGCTTCCACGAAAGTCTTATTCGGAACAATTCCGAACTAAACATATTAATAAACACCCCCTCGTTCTTTGTCAAGCGGTCTTTTTAAAAATAAATTAGGACCGAGTCGGCGCGTATAGAATCGGAAAACGACTTGACTGATTGACTATTTAGTTATAGTTTTGCCTACATTTTGACCGGACATTCAGGACAAGTTACTTAACCCTTTTAACTGTGGTTTTTAAGAGGGAGAAGATGGACCGATTTCACGAACCCTGTTTCTCACAAAAAGAGAGCGGGGTTTTTGTTTGTAAAAAGAATGGACGGCTGAGTCGGGGAGTCGTCCCAACTGTTATTACGAGACAGGATTTGCTCACGCTTTAGGGAAAGAATTAATATTGTGCATCAAGAGTTCTCAAAAGATTCATTTCGATTTGGCGGGCTATAGATTCATACAATGGGACACGGAATCCGAGCTTAGACAGAAACTTAAGATCAGATTGACCACTATGGAACAGAAAGTTTCTGGAAGCACATAAGATTAATCACTGCTTGCAGTAGATTTCGTATCATTCCCGCTCCCGCTGATCATCGGGCGACCGGTTGAGGCACCCTCCGGATTGAGGAAGATGGGGCGATGCCCGCCGAGATAAATTGGGGCTAAATAGGAAGGGGTTCTTCATAAACAAACTGTGGAAATATTTTGAATGTGGAAGATGCGGGACATGTTGTCTCAAGCTTGGTTTACCCTATGACCGGGAGTCTGTCTTAAGAATATCAGAGTATCTGCACATCTCCGAAAAACAGGTCATCGAAAAATATTACGGCGAATTAGCGGCGGACGCTTCCGAATGGAAATCGGACGACGCGAAAAGGATTCCGTGTCCTTTCTTGAAGAGCACCTGCGCAGGATACTATTGTGATATATATCCCGCGAGACCGGAAGGCTGCAGGATATTTCCGATGGAATCAGTCGGCGGACGATTCTGCCCGAGATGGGAGACCGCGGTCTCAAAAGCAAAACAGGAAGAAAAAATATAGCCGGAAGGGACCATATCACATTCCATTCAGAACATTCTCGTCGCACTCGGCATGGCCCCTGATCATTCTTTTTTCAACCTTTAATCTAAGGGTTTCAAATGCCCTGCTGTTTATCTCCTCAGGCACGGGAATCGGATTATCCCAGTGCACCAGAACCCGACTGAACGGCTTGGGAATTAAGAAATGATCCCAGCTATTGAGCATCCAAGCTCGATCGACGGAGATATAAACGGGAACAATCGGAGCTCCGGATAGTTGTGACATTCTTATCAAGCCGGCCTTTACAACTGTCGCCGGTCCCGTCGGACCGTCAACTGCATGGATGGCCATAGGATTGACGGTCAGATCCTCCACCATGGCTGCAAGCGCCTCCCGGCCTCCCCGGGAGTTGGATCCTCTGATGGGACGATATCCCAGGCGGCTCGCAACCTGGGCTATCAAGTCGCCGTCCTGACTCTTACTGATTATCGCAGATGGCTTAAAGACGCTGAATTTTTTTGCATAGCCTATGACGCCGAAAAATCGCTGATGCCAGAGGGCAATGATGGCTTTCCCTCCTCTTTCCATGTGCGTCCTGAAGGACTCCTCGTTGTGACTTCTGATTCTTATCGTCGACACATACAAACGAACAATGTAGTAGCCCAACGGGATGAGAAAATACTTTTTGAGGAAATTGATCATCTTTCTTTCACCCTGGGAGTCCTTCGAAACGCCCACGGCCAGGCTGTTATGGAGAGCAGGATAACGTTTGTCTCCTTAGTATCTGCGGCCGCCTCCGCCGAATCCGCCTCTGGATCCCCCGCCTCGACCGAAATCTCGTCTCTGGCCCCCCTCTCTTTTTGGTCTGGCCTCATTGACGACTATTTCATTGCCGTCAAGCTTTCCGCCGTTGAACATCTCGATGGCTTTACGGGCGCCTTCCTCGGTTTCCATTTCCACAAATCCGAATCCTTTGGACTGCTTTGTGTACTTATCTCTGATAACATTTGCCGTTAGCACTTTTCCTGCTGCTGCAAAATTCTCCTTCAAGACATCTTCGGTAACGGTTGCAGTGAGATTGCCGACATATAAATTCTTATTCATATACTTTCCCCCTTTGAGTTGTTAATCGTTCCACATATCTTGTCCCTAAGTAAAAAGGCCGCCGATACTCTAAAAAGTATGGCGGCCTTTCTTTTCACCGAAATGTCTAAATCCAGACTTTTAGCGGTTCGAGTATATGAAGTCCGTTGTCAGAAGTCAATGGTTTATTGCACACTTTTTTCGATGGGGTATTTTATCGCCTTCGTCAGTGACTTATCGCCCGGTTACTTGCCATTTGCAGATGAGTGCTTAGATTACGGATGGTGACTTTTCGTAGGAGGCGATATGAGAGTATTGACCGTGTCCTTTATAATGTTGTTCCTGATGCTGGGTTGCCAGAATTCCGGCACGATTCAGCAACACGAGAAGAATGCAGGAAAAGGCGAAAAGGAGATAAAGATGGCAGAAGCAGCTTCGATTCCCAGTACCATGAGGCCGCCGATCGACCTCGCTCAGCCGGCCAGAACCGAGACAGCGACCTTTGCCCTGGGCTGATTCTGGGGGCCTGACTCCCGGTTCGGGAGTATAAAGGGTGTAGTTCGGACTCGCGTCGGATACGAGGGAGGGACGAAAAAGAATCCCAGATATCACGATCTGGGTGATCAGTCGGAGACGATTGAGATGGATTATGACCCGACAGTGATCTCGTATGAAAAACTGCTTGATGTCTTCTGGGACAGCCACGATGCGACTATGCCTTCGGGGTCGAGACAATACATGTCCATCATATTCTATCACAACGATGAACAAAAAAGGTTGGCCGAGAAGTCGATGAAACGTGAAGCAGCCAGGCACAAAGGCAAAATCCTTACGGCGCTCCTTCCCGCCAAAGAGTTTTACGTAGCTGAGGACTATCATCAGAAATACCGGCTCCGGATGGAGAGCGATATCTTCAGGGAGCTCCATATCATGTATCCGGCGGATCGGGACCTTGTGAATTCCACGGCTGCGGCCCGCATCAACGGATATCTTGATGGTTACGGGACCCTTGCTGATTTGGAAAAGGATTTGCCGGGATTTGGCCTGTCACCCGCGGCGGGAAAGCAGCTTACCGACATGGTGAAAAGGCGGGAAGGCAGATCGGGATGCAAGCTTTAAGACCTTAGGTTACCCGGTCGGAAAAAACTTCATCCTTTAAATAAATGTGGCACATTATCGAGTCAGAGACTATTGCGTCAGCTATCCTTGTTGTCTAATGAGGCGTGAGCGGCACATAGCCGACACCGGGGGGAGTGGAGGTGTCGGTACCGACTACTGTGTTGGAACCGGGCTGCCGCCAGTAATAGCTCTTCTGCTGTTTCCATGCCTGGATGGTCTCGCCGGTGGAGGGATCATATAAGTCAACCGTGCCCCGGCGCGCGTTCGCATCCTTGCGCATGGCCTCGTCACGAGTGCGCTGGTTTTTCTCCCACGACCGGATCATTTCGGAGTTGTCGAGCGGGTTGTTCTTCGGTCGTATAATGGTGTCGTTCCCGCTTGCCTGGGCCGCGTTTGTAAGAATGATGCTTTTCGCGATTTTGGACATAAAGGACCGAGCGTCCTTGAAGTCACCGGGTGACGTCCTGTAGCCCACGATCATGGCATCATTCATTCCGTAGTAGTTCGCCACCCCCGACTTGATCATACCCATCATGGGCTGCCCGTTTTCCGAATACGATAGATTGACCTCGATGAACTGCCACACCTGATAGGACATGCGTTGGGCAGGCAACTGCTTCGTAGAAATAATCTTCACATTTGTGCAGCCGGTCTTGTTAAGCATCCATTGAAGAAAATCAAGCGGCGTCCTGCTCCCGCTTGAGCGAACGACCATTGCAAGGAAGGCGCTGTATCTGCCGTCGGGGGAAGTGAGAGTGACGCCAGCGTTGGACTCTCTGTGGCGCCATCCGGCAGGAGACGCCCATTTGAAGTACCTGCCCTGCTGGGGCTTAAGGTCGGAGACTGGGGAGGTCGCTGCCTGAGCGGTTCCGCCGAAGAAAACGTATCCCGTGAGCGCCATCGAAAGCAACGCCGTAATAATAATCAATTGTAATCTGCGGGTCGGATGCATGCCACACATATCCTCTCGGGATGTGTTACAAAGTTTATAAGCACTGACCGACGCTGTCAAGAATATCCGGAAGAGTCCCGTTCAAGAAGCGGGCGAAAGGTTGTGGCGTAGTATTTCTGCCCGAACGGATTCAAGTACTCCCATGCCCTGGTTGCGCCCGGCGGTATCTCACGGATCCAGAAGCCTTCAGGGATCGGCTCCAATGCTCCGGCGACCTGGCCGGGTGTGATATCGGCGGTGATCACGCCCTCGCCGTCTTCGTATGTCATATGAGCCAGCACCTTGCCGCGGCCGTCCGTGATCTGAGCTTCGCCAAGATAACGGGAAGGGTAGGGCATCGACTCGTTGCCCGGCGTCAGCCCCTCGAAGTCGCCTGCGTGCGACGCATGTATGACGGGCACGCCGAGCATACGCGAGAGATGTGCGGGGGCCTGTCTCAGCAAGTCGATCAACCGCTCCTGCTCGTCTTTGTACTTGGGAGGAACGGGAAGGCGTAGATCCCACCAGCATGAACCGCCAACGACAACGCCGACTTTACCCGATAATCGGCGC
>DASRZZ010000004.1:0-14676 GCA_035685925.1 Syntrophales bacterium
TTCATTTGCTTGATTACTTCAAACGCTTGTGGCAAACTCTGAATGTAGTTTTGGGACATGGGGTACCTCCTGATTATGATGTGGAAATCTATGATGGTTGTACCCCTTTCCTTTTAATGACACAAGATATGATACATTACCTATGATCTCCAACCAGTTGCAGTTTTTCCATCTGTCTGTTATATTTTCTCTTATGCATGGCGGTTATTCCTCCTGTTAAGATGTTTTTGCTGCCTGCTTAAACTATGCTCTTAACAGAAGGTAATTGTCATGCTTTTTTTCGTCATCTTGTGCTCACTTCATTATAGTAAGCTGTTATCCACGAATCGTCAACCTAGACCAAAATGCAAGACTTCTATCAGTAATAAACACAATTCACGCCCGACGACAGATATTGGCACCTCACATTTTGTGGCTAAATTGCCCTGACATACGAGCAGTTCATTCCTTATATTTGACCCGCTAAAAAGATAATTCTAATCAAAAAATTTTACCTTGACATCAAATGATGACTCCCTTATATTCGGAACTCCTTTTGATACATTATTGTACTCGAAATGGTTTGAAATTTAACGTTTTTGCATATCATTCCCATCCACGGAATGCCCTGTCAGAGTACGTCGGGCACGAACAAAATTTGGTTAAGTATTAGTAGTATCGGAAGTTTATAAATATTTGTCATCACCTTCTTACGTTTGAGTTTTCAATGCCAGCGGGGTTGCCTTGAAACTTAGAAGTTCATTTTGAGTGAAAGGATAATATTATGCCAAAGCGCCCCGATATTAATAAAGTCTTGATCATAGGATCAGGCCCTATCGTTATAGGACAGGCCTGCGAGTTCGACTATTCGGGAACTCAGGCATGCAAAGCATTGAGGAAACTAGGGTATGAGATCGTCCTCGTTAATTCAAACCCGGCCACGATCATGACAGATCCCGGAATGGCCGATGTCACCTACATAGAACCATTAAATCTCCAGTACCTGACAGAGATCATCGAAAATGAACGACCCGATGCGATCCTGCCCAATCTCGGTGGGCAGAACGGCCTCAATCTTACCTCGGAACTTCACCGCACTGGTGTCCTCAAGAAATACGGCGTCAAAGTCATTGGAGTCCAGGTTGATGCCATCGAAAGAGGTGAGAACCGTATTGCCTTCAAGGAAACGATGAATAAGCTTGGTATCGAGATGCCCCGGAGCGAACCAGCCTACACCCTTGAGGAGGCTAAGGATATCGCAGCAAAGATCGGTTACCCTGTAGTCATCCGCCCCGCTTATACCATGGGAGGAACCGGGGGAGGCCTTGTTTATAACCTCGAAGAACTCCAAACTGTGGCAAGCCGGGGAATATCGGCAAGCCTCGTTGGGCAGATCCTGATAGAAGAATCAGTCCTCGGTTGGGAGGAGTTGGAACTCGAGGTCGTTCGTGACGCGAAGAATCAGATGATCACTGTCTGCTTCATCGAGAATGTAGATGCCATGGGCGTGCACACAGGAGATTCCTACTGCACGGCCCCCATGCTCACCATTGATGCCGAACTCCAGAAACGCCTCCAGAAATATTCTTACGACATCGTCGAGGCCATCCAGGTCATCGGCGGCACAAATATCCAGTTTGCCCACGACCCTGAAACGGGGCGTGTGGTCGTCATCGAGATCAACCCCAGAACCTCACGTTCTTCTGCTCTTGCCTCAAAGGCCACGGGATTCCCCATTGCCTATGTATCGTCGCTTCTTGCCGGCGGCCTAACTCTCGACGAAATCCCTTACTGGCGCGAAGGTACTCTCGACAAATATATACCATGGGGTGAATATGTAGTAGTTAAATTCTCCCGCTGGGATTTTGAGAAGTTCCCGGGTGTCCAAGATAAGCTGGGTACTCAGATGCGGGCTGTTGGTGAGGTCATGAGCATCGGCAAAACATATAAGGAGGCATTTCAGAAGTCCATCCGCTCCCTGGAGAAGGGTCGTTATGGCCTCGGTTTCGCGAAGGACTTTCACCGGAAGACCCTCGAAGAACTTACAGAGCTCCTCTATGAGCCATCAAGTGAACGGCAATTTATCATGTATGAAGCCCTGAGGAAGGGGGCTTCCGTTGAAGATCTCTACAAGAAAACTTACATTAAGCCCTGGTTCATAGAGCAGATGAAAGAACTCGTGGAGCTGGAGGAGAAGATTAGCAGGTATCGCATGGAGAATCTTCCCGATGCCCTGCTGCTGCAGGCAAAAAAGGACGGGTTTTCAGACCGTTACCTTTCCCTGCTGTTAAAAGTTCCCGAGAAAGTGGTGCGGCAGCGACGCCTGGAATTGGGCTTAAGCGAGAAGTGGGAGCCCGTCCCAGTGAGCGGCGTGGAAGATGCGGCTTATTATTTCTCAACCTACAACACCCCGGATAAAGTGGGTGTAACCGACCGCAGAAAAGTCATGGTCCTAGGCGGCGGGCCCAATCGCATCGGTCAGGGTATTGAGTTTGATTACTGTTGTGTTCATGCAGCTTTTACCCTCCGCGACGAGGGCTATGAATCGATCATGGTGAACTGCAACCCAGAGACTGTCTCCACAGACTACGATACCTCCGACAAACTTTACTTTGAGCCTCTTACGGTAGAGGATGTGCTCTCCATTTATGAGAAGGAGAAACCCGAGGGCGTCATCGTTCAATTCGGAGGACAGACACCTCTGAATATTGCGAACGAGCTCCACCAGGCGGGCGTTAAGATAATAGGCACTTCACCGGAGACAATCGATCTTGCCGAAGACCGCGACCGCTTTCGCCAGATGATGAAGAAACTCGGCATCCCTATGCCGGAATCAGGAATGGCAAGCACCCTGGAGGAGGCTATCCAGATTGCCGCGAAGATCGGTTATCCCCTAATGGTGCGTCCCTCCTATGTCCTCGGCGGGCGAGGCATGGAGGTGGTTCATGATGAACAGATGCTCAAGCGCTACGTGGCCGCGGCCGTGGGAGTCACACCGGAGCGCCCCATCCTTATAGATAGGTTTCTAGAAAACGCCATCGAGGCCGAGGCGGATGCGATTTCTGACGGGACCGATGCCTTCGTTCCGGCGGTTATGGAGCACATCGAGCTTGCTGGAATTCATTCGGGCGATTCGGCCTGTGTAATTCCGCCAATCAGTATTCCCGTGCGGCATATCGATACCATCTGCGACTACACGAAGAAGATCGCCGTGGAATTCAATGTCGTTGGTCTCATGAATATCCAGTATGCCATTGCAAACGACGTGGTCTACATACTGGAAGCTAACCCTAGGGCATCCAGAACCGTGCCCCTCGTATCCAAAGTCTGCAACATTTCCATGGCACGCATTGCCACTCAGATCATGCTGGGGAAGAAACTCGCCGACATGAATCTCAAAGAAAGGTCGTTCAAACACTTTGGCGTAAAAGAATCGGTTTTCCCCTTCAATATGTTCCATGAGGTGGACCCTGTCCTGGGGCCGGAGATGCGATCCACCGGAGAGGTTCTGGGGCTTGCCGACTCTTTCGGACTTGCTTTTTATAAGGCACAGGAGGCCGCGCAGCAGGTTCTTCCCAATGACGGAACAGTGCTGACCACTGTGGACGATAAGGACAAGGGGGGTGTATTTGAGGTAGCATGGGAATTCCAGCGACTTGGTTTCAAGATCAAGGCAACCGAGGGGACATACCAGTTCTTTCTGCAAAGCGGTATAAAGGCTGAGCCCATTCTCAAGATGCATGAGGGCCGGCCAAATATCGTTGATGGCATCATGAACAGGGAGATCCAACTTGTCATCAACACGCCTAATGGGAGGCTAGGCAAGTACGACGATTCTTATATCCGGAAAAGCGCGATCAAATATAAACTTCCCTACATTACTACAATCGCAGCGGCCATTGCGGCTGCCAAGGGGATCGCAGCCAACCGTGAGGGACACGGCCGTGCAAAATCTTTACAAGCTTACCATAGTGATATTAAGTAATACATGAATTGAAACGGGATTGGCTTGAAAGTGTTTTCGCTTCTCCAACATCTATTTTATATTACAAGTTGTCCGACTCATCTGATTAAAGCCAAGACGAAAAATCAGACTATGTAACAAGTTTTGGCAAGACGCATTAAACTTGCACTATCTCATCAAATACAAAAACAAAGGAATAATCTTATGGGCGGTTTTTTTGGTGTAATTTCCAAAGAAGATTGTGTGGAAGACCTGTTTTACGGAACCGATTATCACTCTCATCTGGGTACCAGCCGGGGTGGCATGGCGGTGTTGGGCAAGAAAGACTTTGTGCGAGCTATCCACAACATTGAAAATGACCAGTTCCGTTCCAAATTTGAAGGCGATCTGCATAAGATGAGCGGCACTATGGGTATTGGTTGTATCAGTGACACGGAAGCTCAGCCCCTCATTGTCCGCGCGCACTTGGGTCATTACGCGCTTTCCACCGTCGGACGCGTCAACAATATTGAAGCGCTGGTGCAAGAAGCCTTTGCCAACCAGACCGTACATTTTCTGGAAATGGGTAGCGGCGGAATTAATCCGACCGAGCTTGTAGCCGCGCTGATTAACCAAGGCGTTTCCTTTGCAGACGGCATTCGGCGCGCGCAGGAAGCCATCGACGGCTCCTGCTCTATGCTGCTGTTGGCCCCAGAGGGTATATATGCTATCCGCGACCGCTTCGGACGGACGCCCGTCATTATCGGCGAAAAAGATGGGGCATATTGTGCCACCATGGAGACGTGTGCCTTTCCCAATCTGGGCTATCAATTTAAACACGAACTCGGCCCCGGCGAGATTGTGCTGTTAACCCCGGACGGTATGGAACAGAAGAACCCGCCCGGTGACGTGCTGCGTATTTGTGCTTTCCTCTGGGTCTACTATGGCTACCCGGCTTCCACTTACGAAGGGATGAATGTGGAACTGATGCGATACCGAAGCGGCGCCGCCCTTGCCCGCAACGATGACGTGACGGTAGATATGGTGGCGGGTGTGCCCGATTCTGGTACAGGCCATTCCATTGGCTACGCCAACGAGGCCCGGCTGCCTCAGTGCCGCCCCTTTGTGAAATACACGCCCACGTGGGCCCGGAGCTTCATGCCACAGGACCAGAATGTCCGCAATGTGGTGGCCAGGATGAAGCTCATTCCGGTTTATGAATTAATTCGGGGCAAAAGACTATTGTTCTGCGAAGACTCTATTGTGCGTGGCACGCAACTACGCGAGACCATCGAGCGCCTGTATGATTGCGGCGCCAAAGAAGTACACATGCGCCCGGCCTGTCCGCCATTAATCTACGGCTGTCGATTCCTCAATTTTTCACGGTCTCGTTCCGATTTAGATCTTGCTGGTAGACAGGCTATCCGTGAAATAGAAGGGCAAGACGAACCTTACGTGGCCGAATACGCCATCCCAGACTCACCCAAGCGGCGGGCCATGATTGACCGCATTCGCATCCGCCTTAATTTAACTTCACTTAAATATCAGACCCAGGACGATATGCTTGCTGCCATTAACCTGCCCAAAGAGAGAGTGTGCACATATTGTTGGGATGGAGTAGGTTAGTGGTTTTTTGTGAAGAGAAATATCATAGGAGTGTCTTTGCTGCCCACAAACGCACTGCAGTCGTTTCTGGCAAAGAGTGGAAAGGATGGGGTATAATTTACCTTTTAGCTTGGTGGTCCTTTAGCAGGTGTTCACTCGTTCCATCCAAGTTGCTGAGCGCGGACGTTAACTCTTTTTCCCCTGTAAATTGAAGCCCAATACATTGATATTGTTACACTCACCATGAAGGTGTCGACAACGCTATTTTCATTCTTTTTTGTAACGGTTGGCCGTCACGAATGTTTCGATCCATATTCATCAATATCCAGATTATTCAAAGTTATTTGTTTGTAAGTACATTATTAAAAGCCACCACTTTCAATAAAGCATCTATCTCTCCTCAAACCTTTTCCATTTTGCCATCCCTACCTCTATAATTTTAGCCTCCCCAAAGACCTCAAGAGCCAAGAATATGGAGGTGTGCCATGACCACAAAAGAAGCGATAACCCTGTTCAAATATTATATTCAGTCAAATCATAAGCGGAGAACGATTGAGAGCTACACTCTCCTTCTTGAGAGGTTCAATGCAATACATGCGGAGAGATCACTGGAGGACATCAGCCCCGATGAGATATTCCATTTTCTGGAGAGAAGTGTGACGCAGAAACTGTCCAAATCCACGAGAAGGCTCCGATACGCCCAGATGAAAACCTTTTACAACTTCATCATTGACCGCTGCTTACTCAACATGAGAAATCCGTGTAACACGGCGCTGCTCGGCAAATCTTTCCGGGCACCGAAACAGTTATCGCATAAGATACTCGAACGGGAAATGGTGGATGAAATGATCTACAACACGACAAAGCGCAGGGACCGATTGATACTGGAACTTCAGGCCAGATGCGGATTGAGAATAGGTGAATTGCTCAAGATCAAGGTATCGGATGTATCGGACAGAACCATTACCCTGCGGGAACCTAAATCGGGGAAGGAGGCTGAAATGGCCTATATGCCGGAGAACATGTCGAGGAAGCTGGCGGAATATATTAAGGATAAAAACCTCAGAGAAAGGAAACGGATATTTCCAATCTGCTACTCGACAGCAAGATCGCTTATCAAAAGGCTGGGAGCAACATTAAATATCCATGTGTCACCCCATGACCTCTGTGTACGGTACATGAGATAGCTCGCGCTCTTCAAAAATCGGGGCATTTCTGTGGCGAGCGAGGACGGCAGGATACTTGAATAATCTTTCTAACATGGTTGGACCTCCTTTTTATTAGATTATCGGATATCCAACCACTTAATCGAATTTACTTATGTGCTGTCCACAATAAACAGTGCTTAAAATTACGGCTGGTTACATGTTTGCTCCTGACCTCCGTGCGCAGGGTTGCGCAAACAATACCCTGCTGCGCATCGCCAGAGAGCTTCTCTTGGTTATTCAGCCACTGGACATGCCCTCCAAGTCGCTGGTTACGGCTCAGCAGATCCGCGTGACAGCCGAGATGGGCAGGACAACAATGTCGCCGTGCATCTTAAAAGAACTTGATGACCTTGATCTTCAAGCAAGGCAATTGAAAACCCTCATTGATGTCATCGAGTTCGAAGCCAATGACCTTGAGAATAAGATTTTCAGCGCAGATATCATTCGAGATAATCTCAAGGTATTCAAATATGTATGTGACCATCTTACCCACGATGAGAAATATGATCTGCTCCATTTAATCATCAAGAAAGTTGTCTATTTTGAGGAACCGGAACAAGCTGCAGACGGTAAAAAGGTGGGCAAAATAAAAATGGATTTATGGGAGTTGCCCCCCATAAATCCATCAGTATTGAACTCAGCAAAAGGGTTTGCTGAGAGTAACGCCTGGCTCCCCGGCGCGGACTCGAACCACGGACCCGATGGTTAACAGCCATCTGCTCTACCGACTGAGCTACCGGGGAATAGTCGATCTCAACATTTTCAATAGTATAAGATAATCCTAAAGTCAACAATCGTCTTGTAGGATTTGCAGTTTCGCGAAAAAGTCTTGATAAATGTTTCTAAAGTGGATATTAAAAAGCCAGTTCGGGTTGCGCCTTATAATACAAGACAGTTTTCTTGTCAATAAATGTTAGAGAGAGTCTTCTAAATCATCTTCACCTTATATCGCCGGCAAGAGGAAAACTTTCAACCATCTTTTTAAGCTTGTCGAGCCATTTCAATAGAAGGGATATGGAAAATGGAAAAGTATGTTTGCGGTATCTGCGGATATGTGTATGACCCTGCAGAGGGCGATAAGGAGGGCAATATCCCTCCCGGCACTCCGTTTAGTAAACTTCCGGATGAATGGGTATGTCCCATTTGTGGCGCCGGCAAGGAGGAGTTTTCCCCGGAATAACTGTAAATTGATACGAGAATAGACCTTTGAGGTTCCAGGCCGAGCGGATTCGTATCTCTCAGAGGCTAACCAGGGACACGTCTTTTAGATCATGTAAACATCTCAAAGAAAGGTTTTCCGAAGATGACTACAGCAGAAGCCTTATATGAAGCATATACTGGTGAAGCGAAAGCGGCGCTCCGGCTTAAGGTGTTCGCCGATAGGGCCAAAGAGGAAGGATACCCCCAGGTCGCTAAACTCTTTCGTGTCATAGCATTTTCGGAAGAAATCCACGGTTCACGGGCGCTATTCGTCTTGGGGAGGATGAAAAGTACCCAGGAAAATCTTGCCTCGAGCTTCGAATCGGAAACAAGAGTCGCCGAGGTCGCCTATGATGAGTTCGTCAAGCAGGCAGAAGCGGAGGGGAATGCAGCGGCCGCACTTCATTTCAGCCAGAGCAGAGATGTGGAGGAGGTTCATGCAAAGCTCTATAAAGAAGCGATGAGCCATGTGATGGAGGAACGGGAAACCACTTACTACGTGTGCACCGTGTGTGGTTATGTGTCTGACGGCATTCTTCCCGACGAGTGCCCTGTTTGCGGCGCGATAAGGGAGCAATTCACACACTTCGATTGAAAGATTTATATTGCCATGGGAATTCTAATACGCTGGATAATTCTTACAATAGCCATAATTGCAGCTTCCTACCTCCTTGAAGGTATTCATATCAGCGGTTTTTTTTCCGCCTTCTTCGCCGCGGCCGCCCTGGGAATCCTGAATGCATTATTTCGACCCATACTGCTGATTCTCACATTGCCCATTAATGTCCTGACTTTGGGACTCTTCACTTTTATTATCAACGCCCTGATGCTGAAGATGGCATCAGGTGTCATACCCGGGTTCGAGGTACACGGGTTCTGGACGGCCGTAATCGGTTCTCTCATCATCAGTGTCATAAGCTGGCTCCTCAATTCTTTCATAAGTGATCGGGGAAGGGTAGAGCGGGTGGAGTATATCGACCTCACCAAGAAGGGTGATAAGTGGGAATAACCGGCGCGATGAATTTAACTCCCGCCATGAGGCAATACCTGGAAATCAAGGAGCAGCATAAAGACTGCATCCTTTTTTTCAGGATGGGGGATTTCTATGAGATGTTTTTTGAAGACGCTGTTACCGCTTCCAAGGTTCTGGAGATTACTCTCACGTCGAGGAACAAAGGAAAGGAAGACAGCATACCTCTCTGCGGCATACCTTATCATGCCGCGTCAACTTATATCACAAAGCTCATCGAGAAGGGTTTCAAAGTAGCCATCTGCGAACAGATAGAAGATCCGAGAGAAGCAAAGGGCATTGTGGAAAGGAAAGTGGTCCGCATCATCACGCCTTCTCTCTTTGTAGATGAAGATAGTGCCAACATCAAGGAAAATGCTTTTCTGTTGGCCCTGGCATTGCGAGACGACAGGTTCGGCCTTGCTTTCCTGGATATATCTACGGGGGAATTTCTGGTCACGGAGTCTCAAAACAGAGATATTTTCATGGCGGAAATGAACAGCCTCGATTTTCGCGAAGCCATCATCGAAGAGGATTTTCACGAGAAAGCTGTTGTCAAAGCGTTGTCGCAGCGAGAATCCCATCCCAGAATAAACTTTTTCGCGGTGGATTATTTTGATTATGATGTTGCTGTCAGCAGGCTGAGAGAATACTTTTCAGAAGATATGCTGACTAAGGAAGGCATACTAAGACATCCGGCCGCGGTGTCTGCGGCAGGCGCAATCCTTCGTTACGTGGAAGAAACACAGAAGGATCACCTTGGCCATATAAACGCAATTCGTTGGTATGAGACTGATAACTATCTCGTCATGGATGAAATCGCCAAGCGAAATCTTGAATTATTTGCAACCATAACCGAGAACAGAAAAGAAGGTTCCCTTTTTCATGTTCTCGACAAGACTGTTACATCTATGGGTGCCAGGAGGCTCCGGTGGTGGCTCAATTATCCTCTCGTGGATCCAGAAAAAATCAGAGAAAGACTGGTCGCAGTATCCGAGATTAAGGAACACCATGTACTGAGGGGAGATTTGAGGGACGCCCTTTCCCGAGTCTTTGACCTCGAAAGGCTGGCAAGCAGGATATCTATGGGAATCGTCAATGGGCGCGATTTGATTGCCCTGAAGACATCCATAAACGCCCTGCCGCAAATCAGAGCCTTCATTTGTGGCTTGGATTCCGCGCTTCTGGCCACAATTTATGCCGCCATTGACGAAATGGCGGATATAGGCGGCCTGATTGAGCGATCCATTGTCGAAGACCCCCCCATGACAATTCGGGAAGGTGGAATAATCAAGGAAGGTTATGATCAAGATATAGATGAGTTGATTTCCCTCAGCAGGGACGGCAGAAAGTGGATCGCCGCCCTCGAAGAAAAGGAGCGAAAACGAACGGGGATCAATTCTCTGAAAGTAGGATTTAACAGTATCTTCGGATATTACATTGAAGTTACCAAGGCCAATACAGCTCTTGTTCCAAACGGCTATATCCGGAAGCAGACACTGGTGAATGCAGAGCGGTATATCAATCAGGAACTGAAAGAATACGAGTCTACCGTGCTCTCCGCGGATGACCGCCGGAAAGAGCGGGAATACGATCTCTTTGTTCGAATAAGGGAAGAGATTTCAAAAGAAATAAGACGGTTACAGGCGACGGCATCGCATATAGCCGAGCTTGATGCTCTTGCATCTCTGGCTGACGTGGCCGAGCGCAACAATTATTGCTGCCCGGTTGTTGATACTGAAGACATGATCGAAATAAAAAACGGGAGACACCCCGTCGTGGAAAGGATGCCATTATCGGACGGGTTTGTGCCCAATGACACCTGTCTTGATCTGGAAGAGAACCGCCTTCTCATCATTACCGGCCCTAATATGGCGGGAAAATCGACGTACATCAGACAGACTGCCTTGATTGTGATTCTTGCCCAGATGGGAAGCTTCGTGCCTGCGGCAGAAACGCGGGTAGGCATCGCCGACCGTATCTTTACCCGTATGGGTGCGGCAGACGGTCTGGCGAAAGGACAAAGCACGTTCATGATGGAAATGAATGAAGTGGCAAACATCTTGAAGAATGCCACACGGAGAAGTTTGATAATACTCGACGAGGTTGGAAGGGGAACCAGTACCTTCGACGGCCTCAGCATTGCATGGGCTACTGCAGAATACATTCATGATGCGAAGCTCATAGGGGCGCGCACGCTCTTTGCCACTCATTATCACCAGTTGACAGACCTGGCCCTGACGAAGGAGGGGGTCAAGAATTTCAATATTGCCGTCAAAGAATGGGGAGATAGAATTATCTTTCTCAGAAAGATTGTGGAGGGTGGAACAAACCGGAGCTACGGAATTCAGGTAGCGAGAATAGCCGGAGTGCCTGATGAAGTAATTGTCAGGGCAAGGGAGATTCTCAATAATCTTGAAAAGGGTGAATTCGATGAGGTAGGCATGCCAAAGATCGCCCGCGGCAGGAAATCGGCTCCCAAGGACAAAGCGCAGTTAAGCCTCTTCATGGACGGCGAGGATATTATCACAAACGAGCTCAAATCGTTGGATATTTCGAATATGACACCCCTGGAGGCTCTGCAAAAACTCAGCTCCTGGAAGGACAAACTCTCATAAAAATTTAGTGACTGCCGCTCCAATTCCTCGCTTATCGTCTTGTTACTTGATGCAGACCCTTCGAACCTGCTTTGCGTCCGTAAAACCCCTGAGTGCTTTTTGAAGGCCGTCCTGAAGAAGTGTGGTCATCCCTTCGGCAATTGCCGCTTCTCGAATCTCCTCTACAGACGCATGCTTCTGAATCAATCTCTTGATAGAATCAGTATTGAGGAGGAGTTCATGGATACCCATCCTTCCCCTGTATCCTGTCTTGACGCAAGCCTCACACCCCTTTGCCCGGTAGAGGGTCAGGTTATCCGAGTAGGGTACGTTCAGTTTTGCAAAAGAATCGTGACCGTAACTTTCCACCAATTCGTTATATTCAAGGACAGATGGATGATATGGCTCTTTGCACTCCATGCAGAGGGTTCTTACCAGACGCTGAGCCAAGATGCCCAAGAGAGAATCAGCAAAATTCAGGGGGTCAATACCCATATCCAGGAGCCTTACAACAGTCTCAGGCGCGCTATTTGTGTGAAGGGTGCTGAAAACCAGGTGCCCTGTCAACGATGCCTCAATACCAGTTTTCGCAGTTTCAAAATCTCTCATTTCGCCGACCATGATAACATCCGGATCGGCCCGGAGAAAGGCTCGGGTAACAGCGGCAAAATCTAATCCGATCTTCGGGTGAACTTGAACCTGACGAAGCCCATACTGGGTAATTTCAACGGGGTCTTCCGCAGTCCAGATTTTCTTGTCTGGTGTATTGATATGGCGCAACGCTGCATGCAGAGTCGTAGTTTTTCCGGAACCTGTGGGTCCAACACAGAGTATAAGGCCGTAAGGCTTTTCGCAAATATTGGTGAGTGCTTTATAGTTTCTGTTCAATAACGCCATTTCTTCGAGGGGCATGATTGTGCCCTTGGCGAGTATTCGCATGACCACGTCCTCCACGCCGCCCTGCGTAGGAATTGTAGCCACGCGAAGCTCGATTTCTTCACCACCTGGACGCCTGAATTTTATCTTCCCATCCTGAGGCAGTCTCTTTACGGTTATGTCCAGATTGGACATAATCTTTATTCTAGAAACGATAGCAGCACGGTAATTATACGGAAGAGTCTGATAAAGCAGGCATTCTCCGTCGACTCTGTAACGGATTTCCAGATTCCTCCTCGCCGCATTTGGTTCAATGTGAATATCGGAGGAGCGCCGTGCACATGCGTCGTTAATGACCTTATTCACAATCTGCATGATGATGCTATCAGATTCAGTGACAACTTCGCCTTCGTCTTCTTCAGCTTCTTCGTCTGAAACAAGTCCGCCCAGAATGTCTGTTATGGACTGGACGTCTTCAGTCGCCGAGTAGAACAGATTGATGAACTTAATTATATCTTCGGGGAAGGCTACATCATATTTAACCGCCTTCGTTTTTAAGATACTTTCAATCGTATCTCGCTTAAGGATATTTTTGGGGTCATCCATGATCACGTGGATACGCCCGTCCACAGTTTCAAAGGGAACCCACATCTCGCGGCGGAGGAATTCTTTTTTCAAATTCTTAAGCAAATCCCCGGGGATAGGTAATTTCTCGTTGAATGGAATGACCTTGCAGTGGAAGTATTCTTCATAAGATCTAGCGATATCGTCAGTCGTGATCTTATATTTGTTCATCAAGAATCTTTCCATTGATATCTTCTCTTCTCTTGCTTTACCCCAGGAAGCATCTAATTCGTATTCTTTTAGGAGTCCTCGAGCAACAAGATAATCGAATCTTGTTTTCCTCCTTCTGCCGTATACCTCTTGATTGTTGATTGCTATTCCTAAAACGTAGGCAATCTCCAGCAAGAACTCCTGTTCATCTTCTGTGAATTTACCCAAGCATTTTCGGTTTAATATTTGGACAACACCTTTGAGAGTTTTTTCAAAGAATATTGGTGCTGCCAGAACTTGCTTGGTCCTGAAACCCGATTTTTTGTCCCAGCTATAATCAAAAGCTAGGGTTTTATCGATGCCCTTGAGTTCTTCAATATCATAAGCGTCAGCTATGTTGAGCATCTTGCCCGTGTTTGCCACATAACCAGCGATGTTTTTGTTATTTATGGGTACCCTGATTTCTTTAAGATGAGTTCCAACGGGTAACATGGAATAGAATTCATTTTTCCATTTGTCCACCATATAGATGGTTATTGAACGGGCGTCAAAGAGGTTTAGAATACCTTCCTTCAGATCCACGAGTATCTGCTTAGCATTTTTTGCGGCGTGAATTCGGTTTGTAATATCCTGCAGTGCCTTGCGGAGGCGAAGTTGCTCCTCAAGAGCGACCTGCTGATTAAACACCTGATTACTACCTATTTGTTGCTTTTCTGCTTGAAGAACATCCATCTTTACTACCCTTTAATAATTATTACTCTGTAGATTGATGTTTTCGTGGCACACCTACTGCCGCGATATTAAACCAGAATGAGAAAAAATACAACACAAACTTCTTTCTGGGGAATTGACGAGTAGTGCCAGGAAGTGACGAATTTCACAAAAAGAATAAAAAAGAGGGCTAAACAGTCAAGAAAAATCAGGATCCTGTAACAATTTTTGAGAAGTCGGCTATCATATAAAACATGCCCGATATCTCTTTCAGAAGTGAAAGGCGGTTAAATCTTACCGAATCGTTTTTTGCCATGACGAGGACATTATTAAAGAAATGATCGACATGGTTTCTCAATGTAGCTAGTTCGACGAGGGCGGCTAGATAATCATCTTTCTCAATATGTTTGATAACTTTCTCCTTTGCGCGCAAAAAAGCGCTATATAAGGACCTCTCCTCTTCAGATTCAAACTTTGCTGGATCAACCGAACCATTCTTAAAGTCTTTAATGATGTTACCTACACGTTTGAAAGCAGTTGCCAGTGGTTCGAAGTCTGAATGGGACTTGAAAGTTTCCATGGCTTCGATTTTCTTTAATGACTGGACAATGTCAGTGGCGCCCGTTTCTAATACGGCGTCAACTACATCATAGGGGTGCCCCTGGGAGGTAAGCAGATTTTCAAATCTACCCTTGAAAAACTCGAGCACGTTGGCCTTTATCTCCTCAGGACTTCTCTTAATCTTCGCACCAAGAATAGAGATGCTCTTATCGA
>DASRZZ010000005.1:0-15590 GCA_035685925.1 Syntrophales bacterium
AGGAAAGAATGGACACTTCTGACTCCTTCAACACTCTTGGCCTCCTCAACAGCTTCGGCAATTTCCTTTCCCGTCCTCACGATGCCGAGAAGAACGACATTACATTGAACAGTCTTGACATCAATATTAGTTGACCTGACATCTTTGTCAGCTAACAATTTCCCGCTGACCTTGGCCGTTATTGACGCGCTTTCAGCAGTCCCGCAGGAATCACTCTTCTTCTTGGGCAGTAAATACGTCTGTACGGACTTCACGCCTTCGACGTCTTTTGCGAGATCTTCGGCCCTCTTCTTCTGCTGGACATTGTCGTATTCGCCTACCAGGAAGACCTTGCCGTCATAGCAATACGCGGAAACGTCGAGGGCCTTAACTACATTGTCCTCGAGAAAATTCTTCTGGATTGTCGCCGTGATTTTCTTGTCCGCGGCGATGGTCGTCGCTTTTCTTTCGTCTACAGCTACGCCGTAGATCGTCCCGTAGGGGGAACATGCGGACATAAACATGAGAAGCAACAGATAAAGAACTGCAACGCGCTTTTTCATAGGTCATCTCCTCTTTGAATTTTAATTAGTTTATTACTTTCTCATCCGATTAAAAATAAGGCATTCCCTTACTTCCACCTTTCCAAAAATCTTAGTAACCGTCAAAAACTGAAACGAAAGAGCCTCTGTGCGCCATATTTTTATCATGTTTCAAGCCGCAAGAAATATCTTGACAATGGTTTGATATAAAACTATATTGACGCCTATGAAAAAGGACCTCATTATTTTTCTGATCGGGCGCATCCAGTACAAGGCAAACCGGTTTCTTCTCCGCGAACTCAGGTCCCATGGCATCAATGGGCTTGCCCCTTCCCACGGCGAAATACTTGGATACCTTATGGCACGGGGACCTCTGCCTATGTCCGAGATAGGGAAGACCATCGACAAGGACAAGTCGACAATAACGGCGCTCGTGAATAAACTGATCAGGTTGGGTTATGTGGTGAAGAAGAACGACTCTCATGACAGCCGCGTCAGCCTGATATCCCTGACCCGGAAGGGAATGTCACTGAAGCAGAGTTTCCTCATTATCGCCAGGAAGTTACGGGCTCAGTCATACAGGGATATTAGCGATGATGAAAGGGAAACGCTGGTTACTCTGCTCGATAAGATCAACGCGAACCTCTGATTTATTGCCGAAGTTGGCTCGTAAGTATTGACAAGAAAGTCCAAGATATAATGCATAAAGGAGGAGAGGAAACATGCAATTCCAGAACGTCATTTATAAGAAGGAAAATCAGGTAGCAGTAATTAAATTCAACCGGCCCAAGGCGTTCAATGCCGTAAATGTCGAGCTATTCAACGACATCATCAAGACCTTAGAGATAGCCGCCGATGACCGTGACGTTAAGGTCATCGTATTTACCGGCGAAGGCAAGGCCTTCTGCGCCGGAGGCGATGTTGCATTGTTTGAAAGCTCGCCGGACATTAGTGAGACATTGCGGCAATTGACGAAACTCCTGCATTTCGCGATTGTCGGCATCCGCCGGACATCCAAGCCCGTAATTGCAATGATCAACGGCGCAACTGCGGGAGCGGGTGTGAGCCTTGCCGCTGCGTGCGACCTGCGGATATGCGCCTCATCGGTAAAGTTCCGGCAGGCGTATACCGCGATCGGACTGATTCCCGATGGCGCTTGGACGCTCCTTGTTCCGCTACTCGTCGGATTCGGCAAGGCCTCGGAACTGGTTTACCTGAACCCCACGTTCGATGCCCGTGAGGCACTCCAGATGGGCCTTGTAAATAAGGTGGTGGATGATACAGAGCTTGAGAAGACTACTATGGACATGGCAACGCGGATTGCGTCCGGCCCCATGATATCCTATTCCATCATTAAGGAGAATTTAAATAACGCCTTCTTCGGAATGCTGGAGCGCCAGCTTGAACTTGAAAGGCGGGGCCTGATCTGGGTAAGCAAGACGGCCGATGCCAAAGAGGGCATCTCCTCTTTCATAGAAAAAAGAAAACCAAACTTCAAAGGTCAGTAATATCGGCCGACGGCGTGTGGCCAGTGAAAGAGCCGTTTCACCTATTGAGAAACGGCTCTTATCTTTATCCTCAGATGGAATTTCTTCATATACCTTCATCCGCCAGCATGACTATAATTTAAGATTGCAATTTTCCCCCCTTCTATGAGATATTCTGCCGCGGAATCAAGACTCAGCGGTGTGTGTGATCCAAATAACGAATGCGCCTTGACCAATTGACTCATGCGGAGAGGTAAAGAGGAGAGGTTGCAATGAACGTCTTCCTGGTCATAGTACTCGTTCTTCTGGTTCTGGCCCTTATCAACATTTCCTCAAGTAGGAAAATATCAGCGAAGAAATCACAGCACCGTGCGCGCGATGCGAAGAAGCGTCACACTGAAAAACCTGCGGCGCCGGCCCCCGCCGCAGCTCCCCCCAAAACTCAGACTGCGGAAGCTCAGAGAAAATCCTTCCTTGAATCTTATCCCTCCCTGATAGAAGTATCATACAGGGAAGTCCCCGAAAATGTCGCGCCGAAATTATTACAAGATCTGAGTCCCGAAGCCATAGAGACAGTCAAAGAAAGGACTGCCTCCATCAAGCCTATCCCGGTGAGCTACCTGAAGCTGATGAACCTCTTGCGGAATCCCGAATCCAACCCTGGGGAGATAACCTCCGTGACGGTTACAAATCCGGTTTTCTCCGCAAGGATCCTGAGGGCGGTGAACTCCGCGTATTACAACCGCCCCGAAAAGATCACGTCCGTCGGCAGGGCAATAAGCCTCCTGGGATATAACAACGTAAGGGCGTTGGTCCTTCAGGAAACGCTGAATAATGTAATCCCCAAGGTGCAATCGGGAAGCTCGGACACATACAATAAGACCTGGGCACATTCCGCGGTTGTGTCCGTCTGTTCGGGACATCTTGGGAAGAACATGTTCCAATTCTCCGAATATGAACTTGGCACGATGGGGCTTTTCCATGATATCGGCAAATATTTCATCCACATGCTGACGCCAACAGGTGAAGCACAAGCCGAAGCCCTGTTCATGATACAGGAAGAAGAGCGTTACGGAACCAACCACGCTTGCCTGGGAAGCCTTATTGCAGGGAATTGGCAGCTTTCCGAAAGTATAGTGAAGTGCATCGAGTATCATCATTATCCCGCATTCTTCCCGCCTGAAGCTATACCCGAGCCCTACAGAAAACAGGTTTTCGTCATCTATCTATCAGACCTAATCTGCAAGGCCTTAGGATATACGGCGGACAGTGAAGAGAAGTTGCCTATCAGAAGTGAATACTATGAAATGTTCAAGATGCACCCGGACCTGCAGGACAACGTTGCACCGCGGCTGATAAAAGAGATAGAAAAGACTCATCAGACCGTGGAATCATATATCCACACACCGTGAAGGAATTAATGCATACCGAACATGCGAAGTCAGCCGGAACGAGCCGATAGCAAGGCTTCGCAACAGCACCTCACCCTTGTTGTGATCAAGAAAGAATATCGCCTATGTTTGTTCATTTCTGGATGGCGAAGTCGCCGGTCGTAGCGAAAGAAGAGATGACGCTTGAAGATGCCCTCTACCTTATGCAGAAGCACAAGATTAGGAGGCTCCCGGTAGTTCGTGGTCAAAATGATCTCTGCGGCATGATTGTTATCTCCGACATCTATCCCTATGTAGGCCCGCACGCGATGACGAAAGCCCTTCTGTCTAAAGAAGTGACCGAGCATTTGCGAACCGTCCTGGTGGGGTCCGTGATGACAAGGTCTCCCATTACTTGTGTGCGCAATGATACAATCGATGAGATAGGCGTTGTGATGCGTCGCCATAAGATAGGCGCTGTGCCCGTTGTCGAAGGAAATAAATTAGTCGGCATTATCACGGAATCCGATATCCTGGGAGCATTATCGAACATCGCCCAGATGGGAACCGACAGTAGGCGCATATTCTTCCGAATTCCGGTCAAGGACAGAATAAACATTTTTTACAAGATCGTATCCCTGTGCGAACAGAACGAAGTTGAGATATTGACCATCCTCATCCATCCTATTCCTGATGAACAGAGCCTACTTGCCATGCTCCGTATACGCGGGAAAAAGGTCTCCACATTTGTCGATCTATTATGGCGCAACTTTTATGACGTGCTTCTCACGTCCGTGAATCAGTAGGAGACGAGAGAGGTTGCTCATAAATAAATTTGTATTGTTTCCACTACCGCTGTGCTATCTTTTAGTCAGAAAATCGAGGAAGGGAGACGAGCCATGATGACATTGAGCGCAAGGAACATACTTAAGGGCAAAGTGAAGAAAATTACCAAGGGAGCGGTAAACACAGAAGTGGTTGTCTCGCTGCCCAAAGGGCCGGAGATCGTGTCCGTTATCACCAATGTCTCCGCAAAGACCATGGGCCTAAAGAAGGGCAAAGAAGTCTACGCCATAATAAAGGCATCTAATATCATTTTGGGCGTAGATTGTAAGTGCTAAGGAATGGAGCATTCAGGGCAGGCTCGAAATGCTTTGGAGCAAAAACCAACAAGGCAGAGCCCATGCTCTGCCTTGACTATCATTTATAACGTTCGATCTTGACCGCTATCGGGTCACTGCGCATCGCTTTTCATGCCCGCCAGTTTTCTTGCAAGCGCGGGTATCCCTGAAAGCAAATCCTCTTCCTGTCCCGATGCACATTTGAGCATGCCCAGCCCCAAGGTTCCCATCGTCTTTATATCCGTACGCTTAGCCTGAAGGACGTACGAGTTTCCCAACGCGGCAAGCCGTCCCGTAACAGCCTGATTTGCTGCAAGCCACTTCCCGAGTTCAACAGCCTGCTTCTCATCGACTAACCCCGAATGCTGCAGCTTCATCTCTTCCATGACCTGCACCATATTTTCGCGGTTTACCAGAGAAAAACGACCCAGTATGAATAATTCCTCACGGAGGGCATCGGTAAGAATAAGCGCCACAACCCGCATGCGCTCTATGGCATCGAAATCATAAACCACGACCTTTGTCTTGTCTTTTGCAGGTTCTCCCGTCTGCAATTCTTTCTCGAGCTTGTTTTCAAACTCTTTCCGCTTATCATCAGCGGATACTTCTGGCTTAGATGGCGGCACCACTTTGGCGACGACCTGAGGCACAGGCTCCTCGATAGGAGCCTTAGGCTTCACGGGCTCTTTCGCCACTTCTGCTTTTACCATCGGTGCAGGCTTTGGAGCAGGCTTTTCCTCCCTGACCGGCGGAGTCTGCAATACGGGTTTTGCCGGCGTCTCCATCGGCTGGGAACTCTCTTCCTTTTTTGTTACAGGAACTAGAACAGGTTCCTGCGGCTGCTCCGCAATTGGAGCGGGCTTCTTCTCAACTGCGCGCTCTGGAGGCGCGGGCGCAACGGGAGGGGCGGGAGGCGGAGTAAGGGCAACTTTTATTTCCACGGGCGGAGGCTTCATTACCTCTTGCTCAGGCATGAGCCGTCCTTTGCGAATGGCTGTTGCCAGAAGATCTCCCTTCGCATCGTAAAACAATTTCCTGTACATCGTCTGAATGAGCTGTGCACCGAATTTCCTCCCCCTTTCCCCAAACCTGGCAAAAGGAATGGCGCCGGACGCTTCATACTTAGCACCTGTCTCAAGGTTGATAAGTATCATCTTATAAGCTATATTCGAGACGAAAGTTCTCACAATAATTATCGCATACTCGGCGTAGAGCGCCTTGCCGGCCTGCCTTAGTAGCGTATAGTCTTTCTTCACCCACCAGTATTGCTCGGAGGTCGGTCCCCTCTGTCCCAAAACGGCCTTCGTGTCTTCTTTAGGCACGACCTCATATATCCCCGTATCGCGCAGATAGCGATCAGCAGCCATAGTCACCCCCTCAGCCCATTCCTCAGAAGGCACTCCGTAGCGGTAACTGCGGCTTCGCGGTTCTTCGGAAACGACCTGTACGAACACGCGCAGCTTGGCAGTGGGTGGAGGAGGTGGGATGGCATTTACGCGAACCATGCTGCAGGCATTAAGACAAAATGCGGCAAGAAATGCGGTTATGACAGACACCCTTGTTACAAACATAAAGTGCATATGTCAGTGTTCCTTGGATATGCCAAACATCAGATATCATTACAATCAAAAAACTGCAAGGGATTTTGAGGAAACTTAAGTTTTTCGGATTGCGATAGTTGCCATCTGTATTTCAGCAACGCGCATTTTTTAGATGGAATTTTATGACATATACATGTATAAACCGCCGCGAACGGAAGGCCATACATGATTTCTAGCAAACAAACCGACACAAATTCTGCAATTAGAAAGCGCAATCGTACGGGCCTATTGACATAAAATCTATGCGCAAGATCATATCAGCCTTTTTCGGTCTGGTTATCCTCTGCACTCCTCTCTACGGACAGGAGTTCTATCTACTCGGCGGCGGGCTGGGAGACACAGCTACAACTGACCGTTCGTACAGCTGGGCTCTGGAGTATATGCAGGGATTGGGTGAATACGCGGCCTTTAGCATCTCGTGGCTCAACGAGGGCCACCTGCCGGACAATCACAGGGACGGTATAACGGCACAGTTATGGGCACGCACAAAAAAAATTGATAGGCAGTTTGTCCTTGCAGCGGGAGCGGGACCCTACTATTACTACGACACCCTGCTCGCAGAGAGAGGGCGCGGCTTCTCAGACACACACGGCATTGGAGGTGTATTCAGTCTGGCCGGCTTCTGGTATACGGAGAGTCCCTGGGTGATCCAGTTGCGCAGCAATATGATCAAGACAAACAACATCGATACATGGTCGGCAATGGTGGGAATCGGGTATCAGCTTGATTATTCCAACAGCCGCAGCCCGGCATCAGAGGCGAAGGAAACGAGGAATACAACCGAGAGCGAAATGAGTGTCCTTATCGGGCAGACTACGATCAACAGCGCAAATTCCCAGCAATCCGTGGCAGAGAGCATTGAATATCGCCGTGGGATTGCGCGTTATCTAGATTGGACGGTTGCCCTGGTCAATGAAGGAGATAACCGCCTCGCCAACCGCGCAGGTATTCTTACGGAGCTATGGGCAGTCAGGGATTTTGCAAATGATCACCTAGCCCTCGGAATTGGCCTGGGACCCTATTTCCTCGTTGATATGCATCGTAGCCCACGGGAGACCCAAGATTGGTATTCGGTCGCAGGCGTCGTCTCTCTCTCTGCGAGCTACCGCTTCAACCCGAACTGGCTGGCCCGGATCACCTGGAACAGGATCGCAACAAATTACGACCGCGACGCCGATGTAATCATGATCGGCCCGGGTTATCGATTCTAGCCTCGCCACAAGCTGCTAATAAGCATCCGAGAAAACATCTTGATTTAATCATTCCTGCCAATGTATTATCGCACCGTCTGAATCTACTAAATGCTATCCGAAGAATTTGAACGAGGGAAGCGTTCACACTCTCCAATATTGAATTTACCCTAGTATTTTTGCAATATTTCTCTAATATTGTCTTTATCGACTTTCTCATGTACTTACATGCCTGATCATTGTCCCACAAATAAGAAGATTCCCCTGAATGCAACAACAGCAAAAATAGAATAATTGCCGAGATCCGCAGATTGTGTCTTGAGGCCAGAATTGTGTTCTTCATATCTTCCACCTGAAGGAGGTTGTCGGAACATGAGATCAAGCGGTAAAAAGTCTTGGATTCGCACCTTAGTAGTCACAATTATCTTATTCTCCTCTACCTTCTCTTTTGCCCAGACTGAGAGCATTACAAAAGATTCTGCCACCAACCCACTGCCGGAAACAAAACAATCGCCCGCGGCAGCGAATATTTTCAAGAAGGACGACATAAGAGGAGTCCGATTCAAGGACGGCAGCGTCGTATACGGCACAATAGTTCAAATGAACGCCAACGTTGTAACGATACTAACGAAGGATGATAAATTAGTCAGAAGGAAGTTCGATGATGTTGCAGCGTTTATCCGGGCAGACGACGAGGTCAAGAAAGAACCTAAAGAAGTATTCTCTGTTGCCGTAGGCGTCGAAAGGATGACGGGAAATACCACTTATCAGATCGGTTACCCATTTACTCCCGCCGGCGGCGCCACCCAATACGGCTATTTCCCTTTCAGCAAGCTTGAATGGCCTTTGGATACATGGATGGGCAGGCTTGACGTTCGTTTCAATATGGATGACTCGTGGCGGCTGAATGGTGTACTCAAGAAAAATTTCACCAATCCGAGTGACAACATGAAAGACTCTGACTGGCTCACCGCCTCTAATCCGAGTCGGCTCGATGTCTACTCAGAGTCGAGCATCTCAAAACTCGATGCCTGGATCTTCGATATCGATATCGAATGGGTGTTCCTGAAACAACGGTACTGGTCTCTCTATGCCGGCCTCGGCTGGCAGTATCAGAAGTTTTATTTTGAGGGCAACCTGATCCACCAGTATTCGCCCTCCGGTTTGCCGGGATATGATTTTTATGGAGACGGTTCAGTGGCAATCACCTACGAAATCACCTATAACATGCCCTACGTTAAGATCGGCGGTGATATTCACGTAAAAGACAAATTCGTCCTGGACGGCAGTTTTGCATGGTCTCCGATCGTCAAAGCCAAAGATGAGGACCACCACCTTCTAATCCCGAAGACGGGTACAGGTGACATGAACGGCAATGCATACATGTTTGATTTATCAGCAAGGTACACCTTCACTACTCAATGGTTCTTGAAGGCTGGATTTCAATATACCAAGATCTCAGTCGACGGCGACCAGAATCAGGTCTTCGACTTCGGCGTCCCAATAGGTAATGTTAAAGATGAGGCTGACAGCAAACAGACTTCATATTATTTGATGTTGGGCTACGCGTTTTAGAAGCAGGAGCGAACGGACCGAAATATATATAAGGATACAGGGAAAGTAACTTAGGATTGATGGGGCGAAGGAAGGGGAAGTTTAGAGGTGTGAGGTGTCTGACCCTAAAAGAGATGCAGAATTAGGTCGCTTTTCAAAACTTATACTGAGGAACTAAGGTTTTGCAAAAAACAGCAATGGCATGCGCTGTACGTTTCTGTGCTTGGAATGTCTGCTTTGACTGCTGGGGGACTGCATGGAGAGTATGTTTGTTGGCTAAGACAATTACCCTTTATTGTTGTTTGCTGGATTATTTACTTTATCACTAAAAGGTTCTTGTACGAGTATTTCAAGTCAATTAAAGTATTCCGTCATCAAAAGATATTGGTTCTTTGGAAGTTTGAGAAAGAAGTAAGAGAGATTGACGACGTTTCAGAAAGTAATGAGAGAATTGGTAACAAGCGAGACCTAGTGATAACTCGGATATTTTGTAGCATCAGTGCTCTGGCTGCGTTGATAGCAACATGGGTGCTGGTGCGGTAAGAAAATGTGAATTTGTGACTCACCCTAGACAATGCAGCAACTAAAGCCGATACTTTCACTCATCCTCGTCGTAAAGCCCCGCTCTGAGGAGCAATTCGGCACGTTGCTTTTCACGGATTAGCCGGTCGCGTTCTCTTGTGCACTGGCTACAAAATGTCGTATATCCGCACTGGCCCTTGCAGTTCTCCCAGCCGTCATTTGAATCGGCCTTTTCTTTGTCAGCCATTTTAAATTGTTCTGCCTTAGATCAGTTCAGTTACAATGCATGTCCGCAAATTGATAGATGCCCGACGGGGAAAAGTCAACGTATTTCTCTTCTTAAGAAATCATCAGTTAATCTTCCGCTCTTTTTTTCAAGCATAGGGAACAATCAATATTTCATTGACATACAGTATTATTCCGTTTATACGATTACGCAAAAATGCATCTTCGGTGGTGCCTCCGACAGGTCTGGAAAAGAAGTGCGAAATTGGGTCTAACGGGAAGTGATGAAACGGCTTTTGGGGTAGACCTGATTCAGAAGGACAGATTCACATGAAAATTTGTTTCCCTACAGCCAATCTGGATGGGTTGGCAAGCAAGGTTTATGGACATTTCGGGTCGGCGCCAGGCTTTGTAATCGTCGATACGGAAACCCAGGCATTTGAAGAAATCGGCAACAATGACCTACACCACGCCCATGGTATGTGTCAACCCTTGAAAGCTCTGGGAGGACGCAAGGTGGATGCTGTTGCTGTCGGAGGCATAGGAATGGGAGCTCTGATGAAATTGCAGGCGCAGGGAGTCAGAGTCTACCGCGTGGTAGAAGGCACTGTAGCGGAAAATATCAGCCTCGTATCGAGACAGATATTGCCGGAGTTTGATGCCAAATTTACATGTGCGGGACACTCCGGCGGCAATTGTACGCACTAACAACCTGGACATAAGCAAAAATCCCTGAGGTTAAATGAAGTGAGTCAAGAACCTCAAAAAGATAAGTCGAATGAATGCATCATGGAGAGGATGCTGTCCGGTTCCGGATACTCGGACAAGGCTATCCGATACTTCATGGAGAAACGTTATATGGGTGCGCTCCCGGACGCCGACCATGCAAGCGAGATGACGGGCACATGTGGCGACACTATGAGAATCTGCCTGAAGTTTGAAAACGGAATTATCCTGGATGCCCGCTACGAGGTTCTGGGATGCCCAGGGGCGATAGCTTCCGCAATGGCAGTAGTCGATTTGATCAAGGGGAAGAAGATCGAAGACGCTCGCAAACTCAACGACGGCGACGTTTTTCGCGCCCTTGAGGACCTGCCGTCCCAAAAGAACCATTGCATCCAGCTTGCCGTTAACACGTTGCAGAAAGCGCTGGATGAGCATAGCAAAAAAAAGATTCTATAGAGGTAGAGAAAAAAGCCATGCCACTTTTTGAATTCCTATGTGCGGAGTGTGGAGTGACAAGCGAGGTTTTGGTCGCTTCATCCAGTGAGCTGCCTGCCTGTAAGGCCTGCGGCAGCACGAATCTGAAGAAACTGCTTTCTGCGCATTCTTCCTTATCCGGAGGAGCGAGACAGAAATTTCCGGGACATGGTGACACTGCCTGTTGCGGCAGTTCCCCGGCAAACACGGGTTGCGCCGGACCGGGCAGTTGCTGCGGGAAGAGTTAGTCTTTAATCAAAGAAAACTAATGGTGGAGGCGGCGGGAATCGAACCCGCCGCCTTTTTCTAACATATTGTAATCATTACGAAATAAACGACGATTTTAGAGCTGGTAAACAATTGGTAAACTTTCGACGTTTTTGAGACAGAGAAATCGTCCATATTGACCTCTTTTTCCGATGGCCTATATCGTTGAAATTGGACACCCCTCCTGTGCCTACAAGCTGATTCGCATACAACCATTGCACCCCCCTACCCTATCGAAGATTATACATCTTATGACAAGCTTCGCAATATGAAAATCTGCCGGGGTTGACACGAAAGCGGCAAAGGGGCGAGTGTCGACGCCGGGATTGTCGCTTCCAATCTGAGCATCGAATAGCTTCAAATTCATGCCGCCCGCAGGGGCTTGATTCTTTGAATATCTCGCCGGTGACTCTTCTGTGCTTGCCATAGGTCGTAGGCCCGTTGGGCGTTGAGCCAGAATTCCGGGGTGTTGCCAAACAAGCGAGACAGCCTTAGAGCCATGGCCGGGGTCATCGCCCGACGCCCTCGCAAAATTTCATTAATGGTCTGGCGAGACACGCCAACCGCTTCAGCTAAAGCAGCCGTAGTCAGCCCGTAATCGGGCATAAAGTCCTCCCGGAGCATCTCTCCCGGATGTGTGGGAGATATTTCGCGCAGCTCTTTGTTCTCGATACTCATAATGTTCTCCTTAATGATAATCAGTAATCTCTACATCATACGCATCGCCATCTTGAAAGCGGAAACATATTCGCCATTGATCATTGATCGAAATTGAGTAAAGTCCTTCTCGATCTCCCTTCAAGATATGAAGGCGATTGCTTGGGGGTACCTTTAGGTCATCCAAGCATGTGGCTAGATCAAGAAATTCCAGACGTCGAACGGCCCTTCTCAGCAGATCAGGTTGAATCCTTCTTGACTTGCCTGTGATGAAGAGTTCCCTCGTATGTTTGTCGCTGAACGATTTAATCACGATAATACCATAACTTGTCACGTGACGCTTGTCAAGAAGTTTGTTCTCGTTCAGTTCGGGTTGTAACGTTCAAATATTCAAGCGTGCATTTTCGTGATGAAGACGCTATCCGCTCCTTCCTGTAGTCAAGCATGTCAATTTTCTGCCGTTGATACTAGATTTCAATCCGTAATAAGTGATGCTGTTTCCTCAATAATTATGATATAGAGGAAAGAATTTCGGACATCTGTTTTTATGATTGGCTTGGCCTGCGTGATGAAAGGAGATTCTGTGGAGAGTTTACTTAATTCAAAGAGAAATATGGATTTCCCCGGAGTTCCTGCAATCAATATATTTATGTACAGTTAAAATACTCATCGGAGAGAAGGGATTTTTTCGTGACACTGAGTAAGAGAATACTTTTTTATTTTACTTTATCACTGTTCGCCACCGCTATTTCCGGTTGCGGTTCAATGTTTCACAGCAGAGGTTTAGGTTTAACTCAGAGAGGAAATTATACAGAGGTTGTAAAAGAGTTTGAACCGCCTGATATGAATTTTTCAAAAATGCCCTTTTCGGAATTAATATATCTCTGCCAAGCATACGCAGGATTAAAAAATTATCAAAATATCTTCTCCTGCGTTAGTGCGGCACAATTGAAAGTTGAGGCAGGGGAATATATAGCAGACCATTGGAATTATGCAGCGCTTCCCCTGAGAATGAAAGCAGCTGCATACATAGAATTAGGTCAGTATGAGGAAGCCAGAAAAGCCGCCGAGTCCGATTATGAGCTCGTAGTTAATCAAAACCTGCTGGAATGGGAGAAAGTGCAGACTTTAGAAGTTCTCGGCATGTCATATGGTCTTTTAGGAATGAATGAAGAAGCGGAAAAGGTAATAGGGAATCTTAAGACCGTTTTACGCGGACACAGAGGCCCATTAAAAGATGAGCTGAACATTGCTCTGGCAAGAATATACATTACACTGCATAAATATCGGGAAGCGATCGATGTTCTTTCCTACAAATACGAGGACTCCGGTACCGTTGTAAAGGCGATAACGGGTTGGGATGCTTTTATGTCTCAGAAGATCCCGTTTGAATTTATGAAGAACAAGAGTTTTTTTGAAGTCGGCAGGATACCGGAGGCCAAAGAAGGCTACGATAATCTTTTACGATATACATATATCGGCAATCTGGGAGAAATTTATTGGAATATCCTCTTCGATCGAGGCAGGATCGCCGAAAAGGAAGGTATCCCCAAGGAGGCCATCAACTTTTATACAAAAGCCGTTGATGTGGTTGAACAGCAAAGGGCAAGCATAAACACCGAGGCGAGCAAGATCGGTTTTGTCGGTGACAAGCAAGCCCTCTATCACAACCTCATCCGCGTCCTATACAAGGATAGTCAGTATGAGAAAGCATTTGAATACGTGGAACGTGCTAAATCGAGAGCGCTCGTTGATCTCCTTGCATCAAAGAAGGATTTTGCCGTTAAAGGAAATAACGAAAAGGAGATCATAAAAGTACTCGCTAGAAATGATTCAGTCGAGTCGGAGTCGATCATACGGGATATCTCTATCGATAAGAACAACACCCGAAGCATCCAGCTCAAGGTGAGAGACGATCTCAAAACCATGGCGCCAGAACTGGCCTCCCTCGTCGTCGTCACCTCACAGCCGCTTGCTGAAATTCAATCCTACATACCGTCGCAGGAAGCTCTGGTTGAGTACTATTACAATGAGGAAGATATGTACGCCTTCATCCTTTCTGACGGCAAGCTGCAGACGGTTAAATTGGACAGCAACGGCTTAGCGGAGGATATACATGATTTCAGAAAACTCATTGAAACGCCGAATTCAACCAGGTTTATTGATTTCTCAAAGAAACTTTATAAGCGTCTCTTTGAGCCCCTGGAAAGCGTCCTTAATAAACATTCCATCATTATCGTTCCTCACGGAGCATTGCACTACCTGCCCATGAACGCCCTCCATGACGGCAAGGGCTATCTTATCGATCGTTACAGTATCCGTATAATGCCTAGTTCCAGCACCATAAAGTACCTGCGCGAGAAGAAAGTGGTGAAGTCGGGTGGTATCCTAATCTTTGGCAACCCGGATCTCGGTGATCCTAGGTATGATCTGGAGTACGCTCAGAAGGAGGCAATGGAGGTTGCCAATATAAATCCCGAATCCCGGGTATTCCTGAGAAAAGATGCGACTGAAAGCGCTCTGCGAAAGTACGGCAACAGCTATAGTTATATTCACTTTGCCACCCACGGCCAGTTTAATCCCGATGCTCCCTTGAAATCAGCGCTTCTACTGGCTTCGGATTCTCAATACAACGGCATGCTCACGGCAGACAAACTTTATTCACTTCATCTGGATGCGGATCTTGTTACCCTGAGCGCCTGTGAAACAGGACTGAGTAGGATTGCGAATGGTGATGACTTGGTCGGCCTCACTCGGGGGTTCCTCTATGCCGGGTGCAGTTCCATAGTGGCCAGTCTCTGGAAGGTGGATGACATTGCCACCTCGCAACTGATGACACGATTCTACAAAGAGATTCAGAAGACCGACAAGAGAGAGGCGTTGAGAACAGCCCAGCTTGAAACTAAGAAGAAGTATCCGCACCCCTACTACTGGGCTTCATTCCAGTTGACGGGGAATGCACAATAACAAGTAGGAGAAGGAAAGCGATTAGGGGTGACTGAATCTGAACCTTATCATTTAATTGTATTGGAAAGATGCAACGAGAAATCGGGATAAAAACAGCATTATAAATTTGTGTCCTGCTTCCTGAAATCCGCAGAATCATGGTTGTAATTTTCATTGCAGTTTTCGATCGGAAGTAAACGGAGAGGCGGCAACCTATGTTATCCTGCATCGGAATGCCTGTTCTCGAGCTCAATAAGATTTTTCGGCGATTGTTCAATTAGATTTAGAACAGCACCCGATCTATACTCTTCTTGTAAGAACTGGGTGCTGTTCCAGTGACGGTTTTCGCCAAGGATGCTTGAATGAAGCACGCATCCGAATTTTCTCTATCTCAGCGTATACCCCTCGTTTTATCTGCCGGAGGGCTTACACCCGGAGTCGCTTTTCGGAGCCAGTCATCTTCGCTTAAGATCTTGCCATCTTCAACAACTACCTTGTCACCAACCTTCCACGTCCACTCTCCAGGTTTTCCACTCACGGCGATGTTCTCTATTTTGCCTGCCGCGTCCTTTACGGTTACTTTATTACCGCTGATCGCGGTAATCGTCCCATGATAAGCATTAAGAGCTGCCAAAGAAAAACCCACTACGGCCAGAACAAAGGCTACTGCAAAAATCAACACAAGAAACTTCTTCATATGATTTTACCTCCTCCCGTAATTTAAGTCTGTTCTTAGATCTGTGTCACTGTACGTTAACTAGGGGCAGGCCGCCTTACTATTGAATTGATGGAAACCTGACTATGCTTGTGGGCAACATAGTTAAGACCCTCATATTATGTCAAGGCATTTTTGACTCAAAAATACCAATATTATCACAAGGCAATATTCATTCTTTGCAGTTTACGGCATTGATAGTCTTTCTTCCTGT
>DASRZZ010000006.1:0-12638 GCA_035685925.1 Syntrophales bacterium
CAGTCTTCCTTCCCATTTAACGCCATGAATTCCATCAAAGACAGCATCGTCATCAATCCCGAACCCCTTCATCGCCAAAGCCTCGATGACACCGAGAGCTACAGCGGCATTTTCTATCTGATGTCTCCCTTTCAGAGGACAAACGAGGTTATCGTACTTCATCCCAATACCCCGATAGGAAAATGAACCGTCGGGGTGCGTGTTGATCGTTATTTCTCTTCCCAAGCTATATATTGTTGCACCCCTCTTGCGGCATATTTCTTCCAGGAGCTTTTGCAAGCGCCGTTGTTTCACCGCATTTATACAAACCCCGCCTTTCTTGATTATGCCACCCTTCTCCCAGGCAATCTCTTCGAGGCGCCTGCCTAAGTATTCCGTGTGATCGAAGGATATATTCGATACCACGGATACAAGCGGCGAAACCACATTAGTTGCATCGAGCCTACCCCCCATTCCCACTTCCAGAATAGCTAAATCCACCTTTCTCTGGTGGAAATAAAGAAAGGCGACGGCGGTGAGAAATTCAAAGTAGGTTAGATTTTCCGTCGAGTGCCCCTTTACTATTTCTATCCACGCATCCATCTCCTCTCGCGAAATCATTTTGCCGTCGATTCTTATCCTCTCCTGAACATCAATCAAATGCGGCGATGTGTAGAGACCAACACGAAAACCGCCGTGGGACAGAGCTGATGCTACCATTGCCGCAATGGAGCCTTTCCCGTTGGTTCCGCCGACTAAAACTGTCCCGTATGCGCTGTGGGGATCATTCAGGCGTTTAAGGAACCGCGATATAGGATCGAGGCTGAAACGGATGTCCAACCTTTTTAGTCCATCGAGATGTTCAACAGGCGCCTGCATTCTATTCAATAAACTCTGGTCTTTTTCAAGGCTGTGCCGTGGAATAAGGACTCATCTGAATTAACCCTGAACGAGTTACATGAGTCGAAAGGTTTCTGGTTTAGTTCCCTGCAGTTCTGTGCGAAAAACATGTCCAAGTCTTGTCTCGGAATATCTGTGAGTAACCTTATTAAGAAAGTCAGATCTGAATGACCTCGCCGTCTTCAAGGACATGAATATCTCTATCTCTTATCATTGCGATCTCTCGCTGGATAGCTTCGCGGTACCGGAGCTTCATGTGATAAAGATAGATATTGCGATTGGGATTATCTAATTTCTTTAATTCTTCCTCCAAGCTTAAAGGCGTTAAATGACCTGTCATCTCCGCGACATCTTTCATATTGTTGGGGAGGGATGTTTCAATGAAGAGGTCATTAAGATCATTCATCTTGTTTGCAGGTTTCCAAATCAATAGAAAACTCGATGTATTGCATCCGGGTGTCTGTGAGCCATGGCAACCCAATACTCTGATCTGCATCCCTTTTCATCCTGTGAGTGAAGTTCTAATGGTGCGGGCTTACGTTTTCCCTGGTGAGGGAGGCACTTATTTTACCATGCAACCTGCGAATGGACTAAAATGACAAGGATTTGCTCGGCTCTCATTGTCAGACGGCTGAAGTCAGCATGCCTTGGTCATTTAAAGATTTCTTGAGGCCACGTATCCCTTCGGCAAGGTCGCCCCCATGAGACTATGCACTCGCAGGAAATCGTTGCCGACAAAATTGACTCCAGCTTTCTAAATCAATGGATTATTACGGTACAACTTTAAAAACTTCGTCCCCGGGGCGAACACGATCGGAGACTTTAACACCAATATAATCTCCAACAACAGCTTTCTCAACCTTTTGGTTTTCTATCTCCATTGATTCAAGTGTGTTTGTTATATCAGTAGTGTGACCGGTTATCTTGATCGTATCGCCTATTTTTAACTCGCCATTTGTCACTTTTATCGCCGCAACACATGGCTTTGCAAAAAATTTTACAACTTCGCCTATCTTTTCTTCCGCCATGACCAATCCTCCTTCTCCGTTGCCCAATCCAAAAAACACAATCTGATCCTGTAAAGAACCCCTGACGAGTTGAGACTATTGGAAAACAATAATTGGTTATGAACTATATTTTTTCTGACAAAAAAACAAGAGAAAAAAGAAAAAGCAGGGCTGCAGAAACACCCTGCTTGGTTCCGAGCATAACAAATAGTGTCAAGTGATGTGCTATTTTTGTGAAAGGACCTTCTTTTTTGTTTGGTCCACCCCGATATCTCTGACAAACTCAATTATAGATCGGGACGCATTGTCGCCTGCACGATTACCCGCCTTTACGATCCTCGTATAACCGCCTGCACAGTCACGATACCGCGATGATAGCTCATCAAAAAGTTTCCCGACAACTTTCCTGTCCCTAACGAAGGAAAGAGCCTGTCTCCTTGCATGAAGATCGCCTCTCTTCCCAAGAGTGATCATTTTTTCCGCAACTCTTCTCAGTTCTTTGGCCTTGGCATCAGTGGTTGTAATCTTTTCATATTTCAAAAAAGAAGTGACCATATTTCTCAGCATAGCTTCCCTGTGACTCTTAGTCCTGCCCAGCTTTCTTCCTGACTTCCCATGACGCATCTGACTATCTCCCTTGTCGACTAAGGATTAACTTCTTCATTCTTTTGCACCGAAGTCTTCGCTTTCTTTCCTCGCTTCCTTATTCCAAGGAGGCAAATCTAGTTTCATACCAAAGCTGAGTCCCATCTCCGCAAGAATTTCCTTTATTTCATTGAGTGATTTCCTGCCGAAATTCTTGGTCTTTAACATTTCCGCCTCTGTCTTCTGCACAAGCTCGCCTATCAGGTTAATACCTGCATTTTTCAAACAATTCGCCGATCTTACGGAAAGCTCAAGATCGTCAACATGCCTCAGGAGGTTCTCGTTAATGCTTTCCTTTTCTTCAACCACTTCGTGTCGTTCTTCTTCATCAACCTCATCAAAATTTATAAATATATCTAACTGCGCCTTCAATATCTTGGCCGCAAATGCAAGGGCATCTTCCGGAAGCACGCTGCCATCTGTCCATACCTCTATTACTAGGCGGTCATAATCGGCTATCTGCCCCACCCTTGCATGGGCCACCGTATAATTAACTTTTTTTATGGGCGAAAAAGCTGCATCAATATTGATAGTCCCTTCAGGTTGATCGGGGGCTCTTTCCCTGCTAGCAGGCTCATATCCTTTCCCCGTTTTTGCAACCAACTCAGCCTTAAATTTGTTACCTCTGGAGAGTGTCGCAATATGGTGATCAGGATTGAGGATTTCAACAGTTCCGTCGGTGATCAGATCCCCTGCAGTTACGACGCCTTCCTTTGAGGCGTCGATATGCAGGACCCTCGGCCCATCCTGATTCAGCATTAAGCGAACCCCTTTGAGATTCAGTATAATATCCGTTACGTCTTCCTTAACCCCGGGAATTGTTGAATATTCATGGAGTACTCCATCAACCTTAATGGAGACAATAGCCGCTCCCTGAATAGACGACAGCAATACCCTTCTGAGGGCATTTCCGAGAGTGATGCCAAAACCACGCTCTAAAGGCTGACATGTAAATTCGCCATAAAAGCGTGTATGGGTATTCTCGTCAATCTCAATTCGCTTCGGCCGTATTAAAGTGCGCCAGCTCTTTTGCATTTTTTACTTCCTTACCTTTGGGGTTTATTTAACATATATGACAATACTATTTTGAATAAAGCTCAACTACTAACTGCTCCTGAACAGGCATAACTAATTCTTCACGGGAAGGCAGGGCTTTTACAGTTCCTCTAAAATTATCCTTATCTAGTTCCAACCATTGCGGTATGCCTCGCCTGGCAACTATTTCCATTGCCTCCGCTATTCTTTCCACTTTTCTGCTTTTTTCTCTTACTCGGACCTCGCTTCCTATTTTAACTAAATAAGACGGTATATTTATCGGCTTCCCATCAACTAAGAAATGACTATGTCTCACAAGTTGCCTTGCTTCATTCCTCGAATTGGCAAAGCCAAATCGGAAGACCATATTATCGAGACGTCTTTCTAACAAAAGTAAGAGATTGGTTCCTGTTATCCCTTTCTGCCTGTCAGCCTTTTCAAAATAACTTCTGAATTGTCTTTCTAACAAGCCATACATCCTCTTGAGTTTCTGCTTTTCCCTCAATTGAACACCATAATCGGAGTATTTCCTGCGAAACTGACCATGATCTCCCGGGGCATAACCTCTCCTCTCAAAGGCACATTTTTCTCCATAACACCTGTCGCCCTTGAGAAAAAGTTTCAGGCCCTCTCTTCTGCATAACCGGCACACGGATTCTTTATATCTTGCCAAAAAAACCTCCCGATAAAAAATTCAGAATTATATACAGCCTCGAAAAATCCTCCCCTATACTCTTCTCCGTTTCGGAGGACGGCATCCATTATGGGGAATCGGCGTAACATCTCTGATAAGACTAATGTTCAAGCCAGCCACCTGCAAGGATCTTAATGCCGACTCCCGGCCTGAACCTGGCCCTTTTACGTACACTTGAACTCGCCTCATGCCATGTTCCTTTGCCTTCTTAACCGCGTCTTCGGCTGCCACTTGAGCCGCGAAAGGTGTACTCTTTCTTGAACCCTTAAATCCCTGAGTTCCGGCAGAAGACCAGGCAACGACGTTGCCACTGAGATCTGTAATCGTGATAATGGTATTATTGAAGGTAGATTGAATGTGTACAACTCCTTCAGTTATGTTTTTCTTTTCCTTCTTTTTTCCGGTCTTCCTTACCTGTTTTGCCATCTTTCCTCCGGATAATTGTCCTTCTTATTTCTTTTTCCCAGCAATCGACCGCCTCGGTCCTTTCCTCGTTCGAGCATTTGTACTCGTTCTCTGACCCCTGACGGGAAGCCCTTTCCGATGCCTTAGTCCACGGTAAGCCCCGAGATCCATCAATCGTTTTACTGCCATAGACACGTCTCGCCTTAAATCACCTTCAACTTTGAGTTCTTTATCTATAATATTTCTTATGGCAGTTATTTCTGAGTCAGCAATATTATCCGTTTTCTTATCAAGGCTTACTCCTGCCTTCGCCAGGATATCTCGCGATTTGCTCCTCCCTATTCCGTATATATACGTTAACGCAATTTCCATTCGCTTATTTTTCGGTAAGTCCACTCCTGCAAGTCTTGCCACTCGATTACCTCCTCATGCAAGGGTCTATAATTCCCGAATCATCCCTGCCGCTGCTTGTGTTTCGGATTCTCGCAGATAACCCTCAACACGCCACGCCTCTTGATAATTTTGCATTTGTCACAAATCTTTTTAACGGAAGAACGCACCTTCACGATATTTGCTCCTTAGTAATAGTTTGCGGCAAGCAAAGTACCCTAACGGTCTGCTTATAACCCATTGCCATGCCGCAAATTCATACCATATATTTAGTCTTACTTAGTCCGGTATATAATCCTCCCCCGCGTAAGATCATAGGGAGAAAGCTCAACAGTAACTCTATCGCCCGGCAATATCTTGATAAAATGCATGCGCATTTTTCCCGAAATATGAGCGAGGACGCGGTGCCCATTTTCGAGCTCAACTCTAAACATCGCATTAGGCAAAGTTTCAATTACTTTACCTTCAACCTCAATTGGCTCCTCTTTTGCCATGACTACCTATTTGGTAAATTTCCGAACTTCCGGAATCAATGAGAGCGACCTCAGGCCGGAGGCTTTACCGCTGCAATGAATTGTCCGGCAACGAGATTATCCCCAGTCTGCGGCAGGCTAGCTTTGCAGCCATGTATGCCGTCACACCTATATTCCACAACTTCGAATCCTATTATTATTTCTTTTTAATTCATCCGGCTCAGGATCTCCGGACCATTCTTCGTTATGGCAACTGAATGCTCGAAGTGGGCAGATAATTTCCCGTCTTCCGTTACAACAGTCCAGCCATTATCAGTTACTTTGACTCTGTATGTGCCTTCATTGACCATCGGTTCAATAGCCAGTACCATCCCGGTTTTCAGTTCTATCCCTCTACCTTTTATACCATAATTTGGTATCTGTGGTTCCTCGTGAAGCTTCTTGCCAATTCCATGACCGACAAAATCCCTGACAACAGAAAACCCGGCATTCTCGACGCAAATTTGAACAGCAGCCGATATGTCGCCGAGACGTTTCCCGGCTCTTGCCTCCTTTATTCCATTGTAGAGTCCCTGTTCAGTAACGCGAATTAGCCTTGCCGCCTCCTCAGAAATGTCACCGACAGGCACTGTAATGGCAGCGTCACCATAGTACCCCTTATAATATACGCCGAAATCGAGGCTAACAATATCTCCTGCATCTAAAACTCTGTTTGACGGTATCCCATGAACGACTTCTGAATTGACCGATATACACAGTGAATTAGGATACCCCATATAACCCTTAAACGCAGGCACGGCCCCTCTCTTACGCACGAGCTCTTCCGAACATACATCCAGTTCGCTCGTGGTCACACCAGGTTTAACCTTTTCCCTCAGCGTGTTTAAAATCTCAGCAACGATATGGTTGCTTGCCCTCATCTTTTCAATTTCTTCCGGCAGCTTCAGGACAATCATGCTACTGAATATATGTTTTATTAACGCCGCTTTGCAATTCGTCCCTTCTTCATGAACCCTTCATACTGTCTCGTAAGCAAATGGGTCTCTATCTGACCCGCAGTGTCAAGTGCGACACCAACTACAATTAAAAGAGCGGTACCTCCGAAATAGAATGGTACACTAAAATAACTAATCAGTATACTGGGTAGGACACAAACAGCTGATACATATATAGCGCCACCAAACGTCAGTTTAGACAAGACATCGTCAACATATTCTGCTGTTTTCTTTCCGGGTCTTATGCCTGGAACGTACCCGCCATATTTCTTCATGTTGTCGGAAACATCCACAGGATTGAACACTACAGCCGTATAAAAGTAACAGAAGAAAACGATGAATACGACGTACAGCAATTCATAGACCATTTTCCCGGGGATCAAAGCGCCTGAAATCATCTTCATCCATGGGTGATTTATAAAGTTGGCAATCGTCGCAGGGAACATAATGATCGAAGATGCAAAGATTGGAGGGATGACGCCCGCAGTATTTACTTTCAGCGGTAGGTGGGTAGTCTGTCCCCCATACATCTTTCGTCCCACAACACGTTTTGCATATTGAACTGGTATTCTCCTCTGACCGCTTTCCACGAAAACGATGACTCCGATAACGGCAATCATCATAACAACCAGTATTATGATGAAGAAAATGCCCATCTCTCCCGCGGATAGCAGTCTAAATGTCTGATAGATTGCTGCAGGTCCCCTACAGACAATGCCGGCAAAAATGATCAGCGAGATGCCGTTGCCTATACCTTTTTCGGTGATCTGTTCCCCCAGCCACATGATGAATGCTGTGCCTGCAGTCAGCGTAATCACCGTCATAAGGCGAAAGCTCCAGCCGGGCTCCATAACGATGGAAACCCCCGTTGGTCCGGCCATGTTCTCCAATCCAACAGAGATGCCGAAGCCTTGTATGAGGCTTAGAATGACCGTCCCATAACGGGTGTACTGTGTGATCTTCCTCCGTCCCGCCTCGCCTTCCTTGGAGAGTCTCTCCAGGTGTGGAATCGCGATAGTCAGGAGTTGAAGAATAATTGAAGCGCTAATATAAGGCATGATGCCGAGGGCAAAAACTGAAAGATTGGAAAGGGCCCCGCCAGCAAACATGTCAAAAAATCCAAGTAATGAACCCTTCGCCTGTTCAAAATAGGCCGTTAAAGCAGCCGTATCGATGCCAGGCGTGGGCACATGCGCGCCTATCCTATAAACAGCTAAAAGGAGAAACGAGTAAAGAATCCTTCTTTGGAGCTCAGGAATCTTCCCGATATTCTTTAAGCCATCTAACAAATCAGATAACCTCTACTACGGAGCCGCCGGCAGCCTCAATCTTACTTTTGGCCCCGCGACTAATCATATCAACCTTTACTGATATCGGATACTCTATGCTGCCTTTGCCCAAAACTTTTATGCCATCGCCTGCTTTCTTCACCAGGCCTGCTTCTAAGAGAGCATCTCTGTCGATGGTTGAGCCCGCCGGAAATTTTTTCAATTGACCTATATTGATGGTAATTATGTTTTTACGAAAAGGGTTGCGAAAACCTCTTTTCGGCAATCGTCGTGAAAGGGGCATCTGCCCACCCTCGAATCCTGGTCTAACTCTTCCTCCTGAACGGGCATTCTGACCTTTATGTCCCTTTGTAGATGTGCCGCCATGTCCCGATCCATCACCGCGACCGATTCTTTTTCTTTTTTTCCTTGAACCCTCTGGCGACCTCAATGAACTCAAATTCATACCTTACTCTCCGTAAACTCTTCCATAACCACCAGATGATTCACCTTCATAATCATACCGCGAATCTCGGGTGTATCCTCCAGCAGGACAGTCCGGTTCAATTTCCCGAGTCCCATCCCGCGAAGTATCTGCCGCTGTTTCTGCGGCCTGCCAATATAACTTTTCACCTGGGTGATCTTAAGCTTCTTATCCACTATTCCCTCAATTACGTGCAAACTCATTTCTATAACTAACAGTTACCGGCCTTTTTGTGAAATCACCAATTATCGGTACCAGATCTCCCTCTCAAAGCCGAAATTTCCATCGGGTCCTTCAATTGGCAAAGGCCGTCAATTGTAGCTTTGACCAGGTTGTGCGGATTGTGTGAACCTAAGCATTTTGTCAGTATGTTATGTACTCCTGTAACTTCAAGAACGGCTCTAACCGCTCCTCCTGCAATGAGGCCAGTTCCTTCGGAAGCAGGCTTCAAGAGAACCCTGCCTGCACCATATTTCCCAACAACCTCATATGGAACAGTTCTATTAGAAATGGCAACCTTAACCATGCTTTTCTTGGCCTTTTCCATACCCTTTCTGATAGCCTCCGGAACCTCATGGGCCTTTCCCAGACCGGAACCTACGGATCCATGACCGTCGCCCACGACTACTATTGCACTGAACCGAAACCTCCGGCCGCCCTTGACAACTTTGGCTGTTCTATTTATTGCTATGACTCTGTCAAGAAGTTCTAATTCTTCCATATCCCCACAATAACCATTCCCTTCGAGTAAATGTAGACGTCGTCTACAATTTTAGCCCTGACTCTCTTGCCCCCTCAGCAAGCGCCTCAACGCGCCCGTGATACAGGTAACATCCTCTGTCAAAAACAGCACACTCTATACCCAGAGCCTTCAATTTTTTTGAAACTAGCTTGCCCACTTCCTTCGCTGCATCAACTTTCTTAAATGCATCGAGGGTGCCCTTTATTTCTTTGCTCAGCGTTGAAACCTCAGCCAGTGTTCGTCCTACATCGTCTGCAATAGCTTGAACATATATGTGTCTAGAACTTCTAAACACAGAAAGTCTCGGCCTCGTCTCCGTACCGAATATTTTTCCTCTTACCCTCTTCTTGCGTTTTATTCGTATCTTCTCTACTTTCTTCGTTGGCAATTTTCTACCCCTTGTGTGTTCAGCATCATCGAGTTCAAACCATTGAGACAAATAAATGCATCAGGCACCAACAGACTTGCCCACTTTTCTTCTAACCTTTTCGCCGACATACCTTATCCCTTTTCCTTTATACGGTTCAGGTTTTTTCAAGTCTCTTATCTCGGCAGCGACTCTTCCTACGAGTTGCTTATCAATTCCACTGACCAGTATATTGACTTGTTTATCAACTTTTAGATCTATCCCTTTGGGAATCCTGTATTCCAGAGGACTGGAGAACCCTAGAACTAATCTGAGGGTATCGCCACTCTTCTCGGCACGGTATCCAATACCTGAAAGTTCCAGACCCTTCTGAAAGCCATCAGTAACACCCGTCACCATATTCGCCAACAGGGTCCTCACCAGGCCGTAATAGGCTTTTCCTTTTCTGGTATCAGATGTTTTTTTTACCTCTATAGCACCATCATTAATGGATACCTCAATGCCGTAAGGTATTTCCATAGACAGGAATCCCTTGGGACCCTGAACTTTGATTGTTGATTTATCTATACTTATCTTTACTCCCGCAGGAATAACTACGGGTTTTTTACCGATTCTCGACATTTAATAAATCTCCAGATACTAATTGGCCACGTCAGGTAAGATCCCTACCATACATTACAGAGTATTTCGCCACCCAGTTTCGATTCACTTGCTTCTTTATCTGTCAAGATACCCTTTGATGTGGAGAGAATTGCGATACCATACCCATTCAATATCTTTGGTATTCTTTCGCTCTTCACATAGACTCTTCTTCCAGGCTTGCTGATTCTTTGAATACCTGTAAGAGCAGACCTCTTGGCATCAGCATATCTTAAGTATATTCTTAACACTTGATGTCCACGCGCATCTTTCTTTATGTCGTACCCGCTTATATAGCCCGATTTTTTCAATACCTTTGCGATATTGACATTAATCCTGGACAAAAGAACATCCACATTCTTAAATCGTATATTGTTGGCATTACGGATTCTTGTTAACATGTCAGCGATAGGATCTGTCATCCCCATAACATCACTCCTTACGTAACTTACCAGCTAGATTTCATAAGCCCAGGAATTTCGCCCTTCAAGGCAAGATTTCTCAGACATATTCTGCACATGTCAAATTTTCTGAAATAAGCTCTTGGCCTACCGCATAAGGGGCAACGGTTGTAAACCCGCGCTGAAAATTTTGGTTTCCTTTTCGCTTTTGCAATCAAGGACTTCTTTGCCACACCTAACCCTCCAGATATCTTTCTTCTTACCCTTATTAGTTTCTGAATGGTAAACCCATGAATCGAAGAAGTTGCCTCGCCTCTTCATCCGTTTTGGCAGACGTCGCTATTATAATATTCATTCCCCTGATCTTATCGATTTTATCGTAATCTATTTCAGGGAAGATTATCTGCTCCTTCAATCCAATCGCGAAATTTCCTCTCCCGTCGAAAGATTTCGGTGATATTCCCCTAAAATCGCGCACTCGAGGAAGAGCAACGTTGACAAGCCTGTCAAAAAACTCATACATCCTATCTCCCCTTAGGGTCACCCGACATCCTATGGACATGCCCTGACGAAGCTTAAATGTGGCAATTGACTTCTTTGCTTTCGTTATCACGGGCTTCTGCCCTACAATCATGGACAGGTCCGCAACTGCACTTTCCAGAGCTTTTATGTTCTGAATGGCTTCACCAACACCCATGTTCACGACAATCTTCTCGAGCTTCGGCACCTGCATGCGGTTCTCATAATTGAACTCTTTAATCAGAGAAGGCACTACTTTTTTTATGTAATAGTCTCTTAATCTTGCCATTTTATCGACCTATGTGTCCAATATATCTTTACATTTCTTGCAAACTCGCGTCTTTGCACCATCTTCTAGGACCTTGTATCCGACCCTGACGCCTTCATCACACTTGTTGCACAGAAACATGACGTTGGAGATGCTGATCGGCCCTTCTTTCTCAACGATGCCGCCCTTTCCTTTCTGATCGGGTCTCTTGTGTTTCTTAAATATGTTAAGTTTCTCCACAACGACTTGGTTCTTGTCATTTATCACCTTCAGAATCTTGCCGGTCTTTCCCTTGTCCTTGCCGGTAATCACTTTCACCATATCGCCTTTTTTTAATCGTTTAGACTGCATTTTCTATACCCCAGTTGGCCCCTTTATAAAACCTCTGGTGCCAGTGATATGATCTTCATAAACTGCTTGGCCCGTAACTCCCGGGCTACGGGGCCAAAGATCCTCGTCCCAACGGGCTCCAACTGATTAGTAATCAGAACAGCAGAATTATCATCGAACTTAAGATAAGATCCATCCGGCCTCCGCACTTCTTTTGCGGTGCGCACGACAACCGCTTTCATGACATCTCCTTTTTTTACCTTCGAATTCGGAATGGCCTCCTTTATAGAAACAACAATTATATCACCAACGCTGGCATATCTTCTTTTCGAGCCACCAAGAACCTTAATACATGCGACTCTCTTTGCACCTGAATTATCTGCCACATTTAAGACGGTCTGCATCTGAATCATGATATCACCAGCTATTGAGGAATGATTTCCCGCCCAACAGAATTCTTTCCATAAAGTCCCGGCTATTTGGCTCTTTCAATTATGGTGCGCATACGCCACCGCTTTTCTCTGCTCAATGGTCGCGACTCAACTATAAGAACTTTGTCGCCAATATTGCAGGTATTTCCCTCGTCGTGGGCCTTATACTTAACGTACTGTCTCATATACTTATGAAATACCGGATGTTTGACCAGCCTCTCCGCACGCACTACAATTGTCTTGTCCATTTTGTTGCTTACTACTACACCCTTAACAATTCTCTTGTTACCGCGTTTTCTCATATCTTTTGAACCTCCCGTTGCCTGAGGACTGTTTTGATGCGGGCAATACTTTTTCTCACAGAACCCATCACGGCAGGAGATTCCAGCTGTCCAGACTTGTGTCGCAGTCGGAGTTTGAACAACTCCTCAACAAGCTCTTTATTTTTCTGCACTAATTCATCAGTATCAAGATCTTTTATCTGTTCAGTCTTCACCCAATCATCTCCCTTGACAGAAACTTAGTTGCGATCGGAAGCTTATGAGCAGCCAGCCTGAAAGCTTCACGGGCAACTTCTTCAGATACTCCCTCCATTTCATAAAGAACTTCACCAGGTTTCACAACTGCAACCCATCCTTCAGGTGCTCCCTTTCCTTTTCCCATACG
>DASRZZ010000007.1:0-4579 GCA_035685925.1 Syntrophales bacterium
AACGGAACTCAGACGGTTCCTCAATTACTATAACGGCGTACGCCCCCACAAGGGAATTGATGGCTTAACACCAGAAGAAAAATTGATCGAATATTTTTATCCCGAAAAACTGTAAACAACGGTCGACTTTCTTACATCTAATCTGATAAAAGGGAATAGCCCTCTTGTCCTAGTAGTCGTCGTGATCACATCTGCCTTCGTGCCCATCACTTTACCGGCTCTCATCCATGTCGTTATTACGGCGAAGTATGCGGAGCTTTCGCTAATCGCCATGGTCCGCATGCTTATGCTGGTGATCTTCGTCCCCATTTTCGTCATAGAAGGTCTGAGACGCCTTACCCCTGGTCTGTTGAAGCGTTTGATGAAAAGGCAGTTTCCACTTTCTCTCCTGCTTTTTGCAATAATAAATTTGGGGATTTTCTGCCGGTATTCACCTCTTTTTAAAAAAGATCCCATCATCATTATCATGGCATGTGCAGTGGCCATTGTGCTGTCGATGATCTGCTGCACCGTCGGGATTCTTTTCTTCTGGAAAAGTTCTGTGGAGAATCAACTGGCCGGTGCAGTCATGCTAGGCAATATGAATAATGTTTTGGTGATTGTTTTTGCCTCTGAGTTTTTCGGCCCTATCGAACCCATAGTGGCTGCCATGTATATCATCCCATTTTTTGGTCTTGTTATCCCCCTCAGGTATTATTCCCATAGGCGCACCACGGCAGTTGATGAAATCATAAAAAATCAAGACAAGGATTCCTTTTAATAAATGAACAGGTGAACAAAATAGAAGCAGAAGCAGGGGGCAATGCAATGCCCCATAAAATAAACCTGAAGGGAGGATCTCTGAGAAAAAAATATGTAAACTTGACCTGAAGTAACGTTTATGAGAAAGAGCTAAAAAAGCCATTGAGGTCTGATATGGAAGAGAAAAGTAGAAATGATCGGATGGAATTGTTGCTCAAGGAGTCAAAAAGAAAGAGATTACTTTACGAGAAGATACTGGACATCTCTGCAGACGGTTTTCTTATCGTCAACTCCAAGGGAAATATCGTCGATATTAATAAGGCATATTGTGCTTTCCTCGGCCACAAGAAGAAAGACATCGTGGGAAAGTATGTCATGGATGTGATCAAAAATTCAAAATTGCCGGAGATTATGATTACGGGAGAGCAGGAGGTGAATGTGCTTCACCGGCTTGCTGAAGGGCAGACACCTGGCAATGAAAAATACGTCGCAGTGTCCAGAGCGGCGGTGAAGGACGGGGACGAGGTTATCGGCGCGGTGGGGCAGATCTATTTTCGCAAAGAGACCATGGAACTCGCCGGAAAACTCCGGAACATGGATTCGGAACTCAATTATTATAAGAGCGAACTCGAAAGGGTAGCCGGGAGCAGATACAGTTTTGAGAATGTCATCGGTCAAAACAAGCAATTCCTGGAAGTGAAAAGAATTGCTGAAAAGGCGGCGAAGAATGATTTTGCCGTCCTCATTTTCGGCGACACGGGTACAGGAAAAGAGGTATTTGCAAATGCCATCCACTATGAGAGTGCAAGGAAGAGTAGACCTTTGATCCGCGTCAATAGTGGGGCGATCCCTTCCGAGTTGCTGGAGTCGGAACTTTTCGGTTACGAGGAGGGAGCTTTCACCGGAGCGAAGAAGGGCGGGAAAAAAGGGAAATTCGAACTGGCTCACGGAGGCACGATCTTTCTGGATGAGATCGGAGATATGCCCCTCAACATGCAGGCCAAGCTCCTGCGCGTTTTGCAGGAGAAGGAATTTGAGAAGGTAGGCGGGAATAAAGCCATCTCCGTCGACGTTCGGGTGATTGCGGCAACCAACCAGAACCTGGAAAGCTTCGGAAGAAAGAAGCTCCGTGATGACCTCTATTATCGTCTAAATGTGATACAACTAAAAATACCCACATTAAGAGAAAGGGCGGATGATATTAGTCTTATCGCTGACAGTTTTCTTGACAGGCTTAATGAGGAGCAGGGAAACAGTGTTATCATCTCACCCGAAGTTTATGCCGCTTTTTTGAGCTATTCGTGGCCGGGGAATGTGCGGGAATTGCGAAATGTAATCGAAAGGGCCTATAGCCTCGTCGAGGGTAACATCATCCTGCCCTCTCATCTGCCGTCTCATATTATGAGTGACACAAAGATCCCTGCTGCTGCCGCAAGAAAGAGAACTCTCGATAAAATCCTCGCAGAGATTGAGCGGGAAATTATCATGAATGCGCTTGCCAAGACCAACCACAACTATAAGTTAACGGCCAAAGAGCTTGGCATTCACAGGAGTACTTTCTACAAAAAGATCGACAAACTGAACATCAAGAGAAATTCCAGCCCGGTCATCAATATTTAAAAGCGGAAGAAATTGAGATTTCGTGTCTCTAAATTAAGACATGTCTCAAAATGGAGACACATAATCCATCAAGCAAGAATACCTGCCTCTTTTTCTTCTAATGATCAAGCTTGACTACAGGATATTTTTTACCTGTCATATCGCATAGAAAAATCCCTCGCTGAGCAAATTTGTCTTATCCGCACATATTATGCCTGCGGACATAGAGCTCAAGTCTTGTTAAGGATGCGTACCCCAAAGTGTCTACGGAAGAAGACACAGCTGATCCTTAAGCCCCCTCTTTATCGACTTTTCCCATCTGAAGGCTTGAAGATTCATTTATCCAAGAATATTTAACGGAGAATCTTTGCCTAAACATGTTCCGTGATAAACTATGCAACATCGTTTACTTAACGCATTTCTTTCTTCACATCACCTCTTTCTCAGACAAAATAATGGGTGACTCTTTGTGGCATGCTAATTGCCGATAAAGGAGCAGATGAGGTCTGAGAAATTCTCAGGGAAGCAATTGTTTAACTAGGGCAGGCTATGCTCATGTAGAGGTGAGCGCATAATCGGAATAAGCAAAAACCATAGGAGGTTAATTTTATGGGTCTTGCAGAAGAATACAGAAAGAGGTTGGCAACCCCTGAAGAAGCAGTCAGGGTTGTGAAGTCGGGCGACTGGGTGGAATACGGCCAGTTCGCGACACAGAACGTAGTCCTCGATAAGGCTCTGGCCGCCCGAAAGAACGAACTTAGGGATGTCAAAATCCGTTCGACTACCCGGGTAGGAGCCATGCCCGAAGTTGTCAGAGTCGATCCCACAGCGGAACACTTCAGATACAACAGCCTCCACTACATGGGGGTCGACCGTCGTTCCCAAGAACTTGGCAATTGTTGGTATATTCCCATTCTTTATCACGAGGTGCCGAGCTGGTATCGGAATTATATGGATCTTGACGTAGCCATGATCGCGACAACCACCATGGATGAACACGGGTATTTCAATTTCGGGCCTTCCTGCTCTTTTTCCAGGGCGATTTGCGATAAGGCGAAAAAAATCATTCTCGAAGTTAACCCGAATATCCCACGCTGCCTCGGCGGCCGCGAAGAGTCTGTCCATATCTCTGAGGTAGACTATATAGTCGAAGTGGACTGGCCATTCCCTGAATTTCCTTTTCCCGATCCTACAGAACTGGACAAGAAGATTGCCGCCTTGATTGTCGACGAAATGGAGGATGGCGCCTGCCTCCAGATAGGACAGGGCGGTATGCCTATCGCAGTGGGGTGGATGCTTGCCGAATCAGGCTTGAAGGATCTCGGCATCCACAGCGAAATGTTCTGCGACTGCATGCTGGGAATGATTGAAGCCGGCAAGGTGACGGGCGCCAAGAAAAGCATAGATCAGCATAAGATCGTCTACACGTTTTCCCTCGGTGTAAAGAGGACCTATGATTTTCTCCACGACAATCCGATGTGCGCCATTTATCCGGTAAGTTACACCAATGATCCGTGTATCGTACGCCAGAATGACAGGGTCATCTCCATCAATAATTGCATAGAGGTGGATCTCTTCGGGCAGGTGAGTTCAGAGTCATCCGGGCCGAAGCAGATTGCCGGAACAGGCGGCCAGGTCGATTTCGCCCTTGGGGCTTACCACTCAAAAGGAGGGAAGTCCTTTATCTGTTTTGGTTCGACATACGACAAGAAGGGTGCACCGGCATCGCGCGTCGTACCGATGCTAAAACCCGGTACGATCGTTAGCACACCACGCACCATTGTGTCCTATCTTGTCACTGAATACGGCGTCATTCATATGAAGGGGAAATCTACCTGGCAGCGTGCGGAGGCTATCATTTCGATAGCCCATCCGGATTTCCGTGATGGACTCATAAAGGAAGCCGAGAAAATGGGGCTCTGGCGAAGGACTAATAAGAAGCAATAAATGTAAAAAATTTACACTATGTAACTCTTTTTTCATTTCTCATATAAAGGAGGGTTATCGGATGGGCGGAATTTTTGAAGATGTTAAGGTTCTGGATTTTACGAATAATCTGGCGGGGCCGGTTGCGACATTGATGCTGGCCACTTTCGGGGCAGAGGTCATCAAGATTGAACGGCCCGGAACGGGAGATGATAGCCGTGGCTTCGGATTGAGAATCGACGGGGTAAGCGTTTTTTACATGGCTCACAACCGGGGGAAAAAATCCCTCGCCTTGGATACAAAGAAACCTGAG
>DASRZZ010000008.1:0-99595 GCA_035685925.1 Syntrophales bacterium
ATATTACAATAAAATTTTTGGTATTAAGCGACTTGCTACCGAAACCGGGGCCGGACAATGGGGAAGTGCACTGGCCATGGCATGCAAAATATTTGACCTTGAATGCAGGGTATTCATGGTGAGGGTCAGCTACGAGCAGAAACCTTATCGCCGTATGATGATGAATACATGGGGAGCCGAATGCATTCCCAGTCCGAGCACCATAACTAACGCAGGAAGGCAGGTGCTGGCGGAACACCCGGATTCGCCGGGCAGCCTGGGCATTGCCATAAGCGAAGCTGTTGAAGATGCCGTCACCCATGAGAACTCCCGCTATTCCTTGGGGAGCGTGCTGAATCACGTCCTTATGCATCAGACTATCATTGGCCTGGAGGCCCAAAAGCAGATGCAAAAGATAGGCGTGTATCCGGATGTCGTAATAGGCTGCGCAGGGGGCGGAAGCAATTTCGCCGGTATAGCACTTCCCTTCGCAAGAGATAAGATTCATGGCAAAAAAGTTCAGATCATCGCCGCGGAACCTTCATCCTGTCCAACCATGACCAAGGGACCATTTGCCTATGACTTCGGCGACCTTGCCAAGATGACGCCTCTCCTTCCCATGCATACTTTAGGGCATGATTTTGTGCCTGCGCCCATACATGCGGGAGGATTGCGCTATCACGGCATGGCACCCATTGTTAGTCACCTCGTCAATGAAAAACTGGTGGAGGCAAGGGCATATAATCAGATGGATACCTTCGATGCGGGTGTGAAGTGGGCCCGGACCGAATGTTTCATACCGGCGCCGGAAACAAATCACGCCATCGCTGCTGTAGCGGATGTGGCTATGAAAGCAAAAGAAGAAGGCAAGGAAAAGGTCATCCTCTTCGATTGGAGCGGCCACGGCCTTGTCGATCTTGCCGCTTACGACGCCTATTTCTCAGGAAAGCTTGAGGCCTATGAACTGCCGGATGAAGAAATCAGGAAGGCATTGAAGGCCATAGAGGGACTGCCGAAGCCATAAATATATCAGCCTTCCAAAAATGCTTGAGCCGTCAGGGGAAAAACAAGATTCCCCTTGACGGCTTCTTTGCTTTTAGACAAGGTATGAGATATGCTTGAAACCGCATTATCAATGAGGCGAGGTGGCATCGTGGATAGGTATGACGAATTGGAATTAAGGTGTGCAAGGCTTGGGGGCGAAGTAAAATACTCATACTGCCGGAAGGAAGGCGGGGAACTGCCATGTCTCCGTATCATCAGTTGCTGGTATCCTTTTTTCCCGGTTGAGCAACATCTGAGGGAAACGATGACAGCAGAGTCATGGGACGCCTTTGCGGGTCAGATGCCTAAAGACAAAATCACAACGCTTATTGAACTTATCGACGCGGCGAAAAAGCATGCACAAACCGAAGACGAGTGATTATGATGGATCTCTTTGATCAGAAAGATACTGACATCGACCTCAGTCCTTTGGCAGATAAGATGCGTCCCCGGGCCCTTGACGAATTCGTAGGGCAGTCACACCTCTTGGGCCCAGACAGCCTGCTCCGGCGTGCCATTGCAGAAGATAGGCTTTTCTCGATGATTTTCTGGGGGCCGCCCGGCTCCGGAAAGACAACCCTGGCCCGTGTCATTGCCCATGAAACAAAATCCCATTTTGTGAGCTTTTCTGCCGTTCTTTCGGGGGTAAAAGAGATCAGGGCTGTTGTTGACGAGGCCCAATCTCAGTGGCGTTATCACCGCGAGAAAACGATCCTCTTCGTGGATGAGATCCACAGATTCAACAAGGCACAGCAGGACGCCTTCCTGCCCCATGTCGAAAAAGGCCTCATTACACTTATAGGCGCAACTACGGAAAATCCATCCTTTGAAATAATCTCGCCGCTCCTGTCTAGGACGCGGGTCATGCTGCTGAAGCCTTATGCCGATAGTGAATTGGCTGTCATTATCGACCGGGCTATCCGTGACAAAGAAAGAGGCCTGGGACGCCTTGCTCTTGAGATAGAGCCGGATGCGATTGATCATATCATTTGGTCGGCTGATGGCGATGCCCGCATGGCCTTAAACAGCCTCGAGGCAGCCGCCTCTCTCCTGCCTAAGGGGGAGATTGGTACAAGAAAGATTACGAGCGCCCTGGTTGAGGAAGCCCTTCAGAAGAAGGCTTTACAGTATGACAAAGGGGGTGAGGAACACTATAATCTAATATCGGCGTTTCACAAGAGCCTTCGCGGAAGCGACCCTGATGCCGCTCTGTACTGGTTGGGCCGAATGCTCGCCGCCGGCGAAGACCCTCTTTACATTGCCAGGCGCATGGTAAGATTTGCCTCAGAGGATGTTGGTAATGCCGACCCGACGGCCCTGGGGATCTCGGTTTCTGCAATGCAGGCTTTTCATTTTATAGGTCTCCCCGAAGGGGAACTTGCCCTGGCCCAGGCCGCCGTTTACCTTGCGACTGCTCCCAAGAGCAATTCACTTTATGTTGCTTACGGCAAGGTTAAAGAAAGGATAAGTGAAACGGGTACCCTCTCTGTGCCTCTCCACATAAGGAATGCGCCCACACGTTTAATGAAAGACCTTGGCTATGGAAAGGGCTATCTATATGCACATGACTTTGAGCATGCCTATGTGGCCCAGGACTATCTGCCGGACAAACTTAAGGGAGAGGTTTATTACAGACCTTCGGCGATAGAGCATGAGAAAGTCATCAAAGATAGAATGGAGAAGTGGCGTAGATTGCGAGAATCTGCGAATGGCCGAGGCAAAAAAAATGGGGAGACTTGATGTCTCCCCAAAGTCAGGAGGAGTGAAGGTGTTTTACCTTCTCAGTTTTGGAGTTTACTACCGGCCAATCATGCCCGTCTATTGACCGATAATTAACTTCTGTAATGCTTGCAGATGCATATGTTATGCCATAATCCCGTAATAATGCGTAAGTGGTTTATTTTAAAGCAGTAATGAAACAATGTCTGAGGCAAATGGCATATCCCGCGGAGGAGAGAGAAGGAAATAAATGTCGACGCAGGATGGCCGCTAATACATATACTGCCTAAAAAAACAATTAGTTATGAAATTAACGTTAATTGTTTTTGGAATCGACATTTTTGTCGGATATTGTAATTGCTCGATCCGTCAATTCTTTCTAGGGTAAGAAGTCGTTGACTTTTAATGCTGATAAAATATGATGGTATGAATCGTGAGGATGGGGCATGAAGCTGCATCCCTGCACCGGAGAAGAATATATGGGCATCTCAGGAGAAAAAAAATATAAACAATTACTCGGTCAGGTATTTGTGGATGAATACGCAGAATAGAATAATATGGCGGAACACCCGTCCCGAGTATGGCAGGCGTTTTTTGCAGCCTATCGCCGTTACCATTGTGTGCACCGTTTTCATCTCTCTTATTCTGATCATGGGGATCATGGACATCAGACGAAGTGACAGGAGCCTCGTGGGGTTCATGGAGAGTCAGGGCATGGCCACAATTGGGGTTGTCGAGAGACTTGCCCAAGAGAACCTCAACGCCCTGATTCAGGCATATCAGAGGGATAGCGGCGGTACCTATGTTCCTGTTCCTCCTGTTGATGAGGCTTTATTACCCCAGAAGTCATTGACTGCTGCCCTTGTTGATATGGGACGTGAAATTGATAATCAATGGAAAGCAGGTTACCTGAGCGATGAATATCTGAGAAAATTTGCTGAAGAGAAGGGTCTATGGTTTGTGGCCGTCCTGGATAGGAAAGGAAAGGTCGTTTACCAGAATAGGGCTCTACAGGCGGATCTCATCGGTGGAGACCCGGACAGGGTCTTGGGAAGGGATGCGATCACCATTGATCTTTTCTCAAGGCTTGGCAAGGACAAGAAGATAGGATTTGTAGCATTGCGGCGCACGGATGGCAGCGGGACGGTCATTATTGCGCTTGATCGCGACGAGCAGAGATATTGGGGCGTAAAAGTATCCGTAGAAAAGGCTCTGGAAAGATTGGGACAGGGACAGGGTTTGGTCTATATCAAGATCATGGATCAGCGGGACATGCTCCTAGGCAGTTTGGGACATGTCCCTGACACACAGGAACAAGGAAAGATGCCTATCGATGAAATCCTTGCGGGCACGAAAAAATTTGAAAGCCGGAAGATTGTCTCCCATGACAAGAAGATCTTGGAAATGGCTGCACCGATATACCTGTTCGGCAAGATGGCTGGGGTTGCGAGGCTTGGTCTTGACCGCGAAGCTACGGATGAAATCCTTGCAGAGAATAAGCACAATATGATTTTCTTCATGGCATCCGTCATTTTGATTACTCTCTTGGCGATGTGGATACTTTATCATAATCAGAATAGGCATCTGGCAGGGATTGTTGAAATGGAAAGACAGCTTGAGAAAGCCGAGAGGCTGTCTGCCCTTGGGCAACTCGCCGCGGGTGTTGCTCACGAGATTCGTAATCCTCTTAATGCAATAAGTATGGCCAGCCAGAGACTGAAACGGGAGTTCATGCCTGCCGATGAGAATAAGATCAAGGAATTCCAAACGCTTGCCGGTGTTATTCGCGATGAAATCAGACGTTTGGATGGTATTATCGAAGAGTTTCTGACGTTCTCAAAGAGCCGACGTCTGGAGCTGCACAACTACCCTGTCGCCGAGGTTCTTCAGAAAATTGTTAATCTGATCCAGGAGGAGGCGAAATTAAGAGGAATTACTTTGGAAACCATGTACAAAGCTAACCATGCAATCATTCCCATGGATGTGGATAAGTTTCAGCAAGCCATTTTTAATTTAGTAAAGAATGCCATGGAATCTATTTCCGGTGAGGGTGCTGTCCGCATACTTGTTGATTCCAGCGGGAAGAATAGAGTCATCATAAAGATATCTGATAATGGATGTGGCATGACCGCTGAAGAGATGGAACGCATTTTCAATCCCGAATATACGACGAAGGAGAAAGGTCTGGGTCTCGGACTTCCCCTGGCGCATGAGATTATTCGTGGGCATGGTGGAGAAATCCGTGTTTTGAGCCAGCCGGGCTCGGGGACGACCTTCGAAATTTCACTTCCTGCGGGAAGATCGGGTGAAAAGGATGGCATGGTCTAGAGGAATTCAGGCATGAAAAAGTTAAACATACTCGTAGTTGAGGATGGTCAGTCTCAACGAGAGATGCTCCGGGATTTTCTTGTTGGAGAAGGACATACAGTGGTGGCGGCTGATAATGGAGACTCTGCCATCCAGTCTGTTTTAAAGGGTCATTTTGACATGATTCTCCTGGATTACAAGATGCCAGGCATGGACGGTATGCAGGTGCTCAAAGAGGTGAAAAAGATCAATCCCGAAATCGACGTTATTATTATTACTGCATACGGAACGATAGAAACGGCGGTTGAGGCCATGAAGGCAGGTGCCATAGATTATGTTACAAAGCCTGTTGACTTCGATGAGCTCCTTATCCATGTGGATCGAGTATCAGAGCGGCGCACCTTGATTAGGGAAAACGAGATTCTCCGTCAGGAATTTAAGGATAAGGGCGTCACGATGGACAAGATCATTTATAAGAGCCCGAAAATGAATGCCCTGATCAACGTGGCAAACAGGATCGCTGCCAGCCGCGCCACTGTTCTTATCAAGGGTGAAAGTGGTACTGGCAAAGAGTTGCTGGCCAGGCTGATACACAATCTCAGCCCCCGCTCGGCAAAATTGATCAGTGTGGTAAACTGCAGCGCACTTCCGGAAAGCCTCCTGGAAAGTGAGCTGTTCGGGCATGAAAAGGGGTCCTTCACCGGCGCGACAGCAAGAAGGATTGGCAGATTTGAGGAAGCCGACGGAGGGACTCTGTTTCTAGACGAGATCGGCGATCTTTCCGCTCCAGTTCAGGTTAAACTCCTTCGCTTCCTTCAGGAGCGCGAATTTCAGCGTGTAGGCGGCAATCAGACCATCCATTCTGATGTAAGAATTATCAGTGCAACCAACAGCGATCTGGAATCCAAGGTCAAAGAAGGGACATTCAGAGAAGACCTTTTCTACAGACTGAACGTGGTTGTAATGGACATTCCTCCATTGAGAGAGAGAAAAGAAGACGTACCCTTGCTTATTGATCACTTCCTGAAGCGTTTCGCTGCTGAGAATGCGAAGAATGTGACTCGCATAACGAGCGAGGCTAGAGACTTGCTCCTGAAATACGATTATCCCGGCAACGTCCGGGAACTGGAAAATATCATCGAGCGGGCCGTCGTGATATCGAGATACGCCGTCATATCCATAGATGACCTTCCTTTTGACGAAGAAAGGATCTACCCTGAATACACGGGGAAAAAAGGGGAGGGATTGCTTCGGGGTTCAATTGAGGATATGGAACGTAGATTGATTCTCGAGGCCATGGAGAAGTCGGACGATCATCAGACTAAGGCCGCTGAGATTCTAGGCATCAGTGAGCGCATGCTGCGATACAAACTTAAGAAATACAGCCTGAAAGAATGATGAGTTTCCAAGAAGCCAGCCAGCCGGTCATTGCGGGATGTGAAATATGGTGATGATCTATAAAATACTGCAAGATAGGGATTGCTTCACGGAATTTGTCCTCAATGCTCAAGATGTGAGACGGCCTATATCGAATTCTCAGAAAATCTTTATAGAGTATATTTCACCAGAGCCTGTCTTAATCCTCGTTTGATATTGGCGTATGTCCTGTGATCCTTCTTAGCCAGTGATATAGCCAGTTCCATCGCCTTGTCATAAAGTGTTTCCTTAGGATACACAGCCGAGACAATCTTCATGGCCAGCGCCTCCTTACCCCCTATACGTCTCCCTGTGAGCACCAGTTCATTCAGGGCGTAGTGATCCGGCAGTAATCGGAGGATGTCATACATGACCGGGCTAAATAGAATCTTGATATCCACTTCGGGAAAACAAAAGAAACCCTTGTCTTCCCTCATTAGACGGAAATCCAGTGTCGTCGCAAGAATGGCGCCGCCTGCATATACATGCCCGGTTAGACACCCAACCGTAGGTATGGGGAGCAAGGAGAATCTCAAAAATAACTCGTCAAGAAGCTCTACGAATTTGGGAAAATATTCGGGCGGCTGCTTAAGGAGCCATTCTAGATTGATACCGTTACACCAGAATTTCGGATTGCTGCTAGTCAAAATCAAGGCAGAGTTTTCTGCAGAGGCTTCGAGTTCGTCCAATATGTCATGATACTCGGCAACCACATCTTCAGTCAGGGTATTAGCATTAACACCGTTGGTCAGGGTAAGTACATAAACAGTACCTTGTTTCGTTAATTCCATAGTAGGCATAAATCAGTTCCCCTGTAAGGTTTCATGAATGTCTTTTCCGATATACATTTTTCAACCCTGCCCAGCCTTTTATCATCCAGTCTCTATTCTGATTCTTACGTTCATGAGCAATTCTTTGGCAGACCTAATCAGTAGTGAGATGTCCCGTTTTGTTCATATTTTTAATGTTCAAATCATAGCCGTTCACTGGCCTTGCGGAGTAATAGCTCCCAGTCCTCGTTAACCATTTCCTGAATCTGATCCAGGTCTCTGTCCGTAAGATACCTGAACCGACCCTGGAGCTTGAAATACTCTCTCACAAGGTATTCCTTAGGCTTGTAGTTGATGGTGTATTTGATGCCATCTTCTACTTCATAGAGGGGGAAGATATTCGTCTGTACCGCCATGCGGGCAATTTTGACGGACATCTCAGAGGGGATGCGCCATCCCGTCGGACAGCTTGCATAGATATGGATAAACTTGGAACCCTTCAGTCCTTTGGCTTTTTGGACCTTGCGGACGAGATCCTCAGGGAAGGCGATATTTGCCGTAGCGGCATAGGGGATACGGTGGGCAACCAGCGCCTCGACAATATTTTTTTTCCGCATTTTTTTCCAATCCTGACCGGGCGTGGTCGTCGTCCAGGCGCCGTAAGGCGTTGACGAGCTTCGCTGTACGCCCGTATTCATGTATGCTTCGTTGTCATAACACACATAGATGAAGTCTTCGTTCCTCTCCACCGCTCCGCTTAGGGCCTGAAAACCGATATCGAAGGTGCCGCCGTCACCCGCCCAGGTAACAACGGTGGTTTCTACATCTCCCTTCATATCGAGGGCGGCCCGAACTCCGCTGGCCACTGCCCCGCCGGTCTCGAAGGCTGAATGAATGACTGGAACCTTCAGGGTTGACTGCGGATAGGCCCCGGCGATGATGGACCAGCAGCATGCTGGCAGCACTACGATGGTCTTGTCGCCGAGGGCCTTTAGCGTGAACCGCATGGCGATGACTGCACCGCATCCGGGGCATCCGACGTGTCCCGAATACATATACTCATTATCTTTTGTATCTGGTTGCATTAATCACCCCTCAAATTCCCATCCACAGGCTTTCCTCTTCTGGAAATGCGGTGCCCTTGGTCTTCCAGTATATTTCCTCCAGCAGCTCGATTGTTATATCGAGGCCGCCGATTCCCGCTATATAGCTGAAAACCGGGGGATGTCCCGCCGTGTTGCACAGGGCGGCGCGCAACTCCTGGGCAAAGATGCCGCTGGCGCCGAAGGAAAAGTTCCGGTCGATGACAGCAATTTTTTTTGCTTGGGAAGTGGCTTCCCTGACCATGGCAACCGGGAAGGGGCGGAATAACTTTATCTTCAAGATACCCACCCTCTCCCCCTTGTCCCGTAAACTCCTGAGTACCATGCGGCAAGTGCTGGTCGCAGTTCCTGAGGTCACAAGTATGATTTCAGCGTCGTTACAGCAGATTGCCTCCACTGGGTCATAGCGGCGCTGGAAGACTCTATAAAATTCCTCCTGTATTTCGCTAAAGCGGATGAATGTCTCCTCCATGGCCATGGCGATGTTACGGCGCATTTTCATGTAGGAACCGGGCGGTACAAGCTGTCCGAAGGCGCAGGGGTTTTCTGTATTCACCTGAAAGCGGGGCCCGTACGGGGGAAGAAAACGGTCAACATCTTCCTGTGACGGCACATCAACAGGTTCGTAGGTGTGGGAGAGATAAAAGGCGTCGAGAACCACCATCACAGGCAGATACACGCGCTCCGCCAGCCGATAGGCTTGGAGCATTGAATCTAGAACCTCCTGCCCATCCTCGCAGTATAGTTGTATCCATCCAGTGTCACGCTGGGCGAGGCTGTCTGTCTGATCAGTCCAGATGTTCCATCCAGAGGCGAGGGCGCGGTTTACTTCGGCCATGACGATGGGAAGCCGTGCGCCCGATGTCCAGTGCAGCAGTTCGTGCATCAAGGCAAGTCCCTGTGACGATGTGGCTGTGAATGTCCGCACTCCGCAGCTCTGCGCCCCGATTAGCGCCGCCAGGGCGGAATGCTCGCTTTCTACGCGCAGGAAACGCGCGTCCATCGTTCCACTGGCACAGTATTCCGAGAGAATCTCCACAATATGGGTCTGGGGTGTAATAGGATATGCCGAGATCACCTGGGCCTTGGCGAGACGTACTGCCTCAGCGACAGCTTGGCTCCCTTCAACGACCCGTTTCATATATCTTCCTCCCTAAGGGTCATGGCGTTACGCGGACACTCCACAACGCAGAGCCCGCACCCCTTGCAATAGTCGTAGTTGATGTGGCGTTCATCCTTATTCTTTTCCCTGATAACTGCAATATCAGGGCAGAACATGTAGCAGTTGTCGCACTGATTGCATATTCCGCAGTTGAAGCATCGGTCGGCCTCCCTGATGGCCAGATTGGTCGAAATCCTGAGGTCGATTTCCTCAAAGGAGATTCGGCGCTCCTCCCTAAGGAGACGCGGCTGAGTAATCCTCGGCTGGAACTGAAAATGATCGGTATTGATTTCTTCATAACTCACAACGTGGCTATTTCTGAGGCGGCGGTTTCCTCCCATATATATTTCCATAGAAAGAGACGGTCCCTGTCCTACCCGGCATGCCGCGAGTTCCGGCACGATGGCATCAATCCCGCTGCGAAAGAAGATATCCAGGGCCATGGCCGCCTGTTTCCCGGAAGCGACGGCATGGGCGACGCTCTTTGTTTCATTCGTAAGATCTCCTCCAAAAAGCAACGCAGGTCTTCTATCCGTACAAACGAGAACGGTATGGGAGAGAGCCAGGGACCCGTTTGTCTTCTCCGGAGGACTCAACCAGTCTTCGCCAGGTAGAGCGCCCATTGCCTTGAAGATGCGCTCAACCCGGAGTTCATGAGTTTTCCCGTCAATCGGGAGAATGTTCGCGCGGCCATTCCTGTCCTCTCCGGAGATTTTCATCTCCTGTAATGTCAGTTTGCATTGCGTGCCTTCTGTTGCTATTCTTACCGGCGTGACAAGTTCTCTTAGTTCCACGCCTTCATCGAGACCCATTTGCACCTCTTCGTCAAACGCCGGCATGTCGCGCTGTCGGCGTCTGTATAGAATGATGGCCTTTCCGCCGATGCGGATAATGCTTCTCGCCACGTCGATTGCCGTGTTTCCCCCACCGATGACGGCAGAGATACCGCTGAGGGAAACAGTGTTACCCTGACGAAGCCGCCTGAGTAACTGGAGTCCGTCTTCGATTGCGTTCGTATCTTCGCCGGGAATGCCTAGCTTTACAGCGCGGGAATGTCCACAGCCCAGGAAGACAGCATCATAACGTTCGACGGCATCCTGCAGAAATTTCCGTCCAAGCTTTTGTCCTGTCAGGATCTGGACATCCTGTGATTCGATGTGAGCTATATCACTCTTGAGTGCCGGCAGGGGAAGACGATAGGTGGGTATCCCCCAGCGCAATACCCCACCTGGCTCAGACATGGCCTCAAAGACATCGCAAGAATATCCCAAGAGCGAGAGAAAATACGAGGCCGATAGGCCTGCCGGCCCCGCGCCCACTATTGCTATCCTCTGTTTCTTGGCCGCAAGTCGGGGGAGACTGGGCTTCAGGTCATAACGGCTGGCGGTCTCTGCAAGAAAGCGCTCTACGGCATGAATGGCTATGGCTTCATCGAACTCAGTACGATTGCACACGACCTCGCAGGGATGAGGACAAACGCGACCGCAAACACCGGGGAAAGGGTTTTCCCTGAGAATCATTTCCCAAGCCTCTTTGAATGCGCCCTGGGCGCTCAACATTTCGATACGAGCAATGTCTTCGCCTGCTGGACAGGCCGCACTACATGGAGATGTTTTCTCGTCGAACTGAGGCCGCAGAAAGCGCCAAGATCCTGTCTTGTTACTTTCCGTGGACTGGGAAGAACAGGGTATCAATAGAGGAAAAGAGATATCTGGTTCGCTCATGTTTGATTCACCTGTGGATTTCCAGCGGTCACCGGACCATGTACTTCATCAGATTCGATCAGTCCCAGAAGTTGGACTTCCCTGTAAGCGTCTTCCGCAGCCGTCACATTTTGCATATGTGTGTCGGGTATTTCTTCCTGTATCACTGCGCGGATTGCATCCAGTGGAGGCATGCCTACCATGCGTGCAAAAGCCCCCATCATGGCCGTATTAACTATAGGGTGTGTCCGTGTTCCCAGTTGGTTTCTTAAAGCGATCCGATTTGCATCTACGAAGGCTAGGCGATAGCCGATGAACGGTTTTCGTTCGGTGGGGGCAGCGGAGCTATTGATGAGCACCCACCCTCCGGGCTTCAGTCCACGTGTAACATTGACGCTATGTAGAATGGTTTGATCCTGAACCACTACGTGGTCAGGATAATATACATTTGTCCTCAGTAAAATCTTGTCTTTGTTGAGGCGGACATAAGCCTCCACAGGAGCCCCCCGCCTCTCCACACCGAAGAAGGGAAAACTTTGCACCTGATAGCCTGCGCGATAGAACGCTTTGGCCAGGAGGATCGTTGCAACTACGGTTCCCTGGCCACCGCGCCCGTGAAAGCGGATTTCAAGCATAGTCAACAGTCCACCTATTCCTTGCTCCATACTATCGCTATTGCCATGGCGGGTTCTCCGTCCAGGGAGCGCAAACCGTGATTTATGTCCGATTCAAAGTAGATTGTATCGCCCGGCTCAAGTCTTTCCACTCGGTCGTCAGTCCGGAATTCCAGTTTCCCTTTAAGGACAAATATGAATTCTTCACCTTCGTGGTTTGTAAAAATCATATCACCCGTGTCCACCGGTTGAAACTCTACTAGAAGGGGCTCCATATGCTTATCGGCTTTGTGTGTCTCAAGGGATTCGTAGATATAATCGACCTCACCTTCATGGTGATGGTGGGGACGGCGCTTTATCTTAGCTCTTTCCCCGCTGCGGGTGACAGATATTTTCATGTCAGCCGCTTCCTCTTCGAAGAAATAAGCCATACCTACATTGCATGCCCTGGCTAGTTTCAGGAGTGTCGCCACAGGGGGCACTACATCGCCATTTTCAATTTCGTCAAGGATGGTTTTGGCGATACCGGTCTTTGCTGCAAGGTCCTGAAGTGTCATCTGTTTCTTGTGCCGAAGTTCTTTTACAACACGTCCGATCTTCAGTCCCTCGCCGGACCTATCCATATCTTTATTTTTTGCCATCTTTGCACCTCAGCGGAATTATTTTGCAATGAAGAAAACTGCTGAAAGGAAAGTTTAGACTACTGTTTTCTCATAAGTGAAATTATAAGATATGACGAGATTGCAAGTCAAGGAGAAGGATTAGAATGTGTGAATCATCTTTAATGTGTTGTAAATACTACCGAATACGGCAAAGCATCGTTATATGCCGCTGGAATTTAGTCTTCTCTAAATAATGCACTCTAAATAATGCGCTTGCAATGTCTGACAAAAGCTTTTAGAATCACAGCAGTTTTATACTAGCATATGTTCAAGTTCTATCTATCGGGAAATCATAAACGGGGTTTCCCGCCGCCTTGGAGGGCGGCGGTTCTACGGGCCGTGTTTGTGGGATAGGTCAGATCGTTTCAAGGTGTATAAAGAATGAATGAAGAAACACCGGATCCCATTGTTTCCGAACATGAATTGCGAATTTTGGTTAAAGCTTTGACGAAATCCGTCGAATATATCCATAGAAGACATCTTATATTAACATTAATTGCCGGTTTGCTGATCGGCTTTGCCGCTGGAGTATTGATCACAAATCTTACCGGCATGGGTGATAGAAGACTTCCGGACGGCGAAATGTTGCTTAAGAAATCGGAAGATACCCTGAAGGAATTGCAGCAACTCAGATCCATGGTGGATAGTTTAAGTGTGGCGAAAACGGGTAACGCCGGTGGAATGAGCGTGGTTGATGAGAAGGTATCGGCTGTGCCGCAGATAAAGGAGAAGACGGTTCAAGGGACAAGTGATGTCGCTGCACCCATAAAGACTAACAGAATTCACATTCAATATGCCCCACAAAAAGACAGACAAATGGCGGAGGATTTTTCTGATTTTTTGAGGAAAAGGGGATATACTTCCGTTGATACCGAAATGGTTCGGCACAAATGGAGAGACATCCGGTATTTTCATGTCGAGGACAGACAGGCAGCACTGCTTCTTCAAAAACAGTTTAACGATTTTGTTGCCGATTACACTGCTGCCAAGGGTGTTCATTTAAAGATCAAGAATTTGGGCAAGAGTTATCCCCGAGCGCAGAAAGGATCGCTCGAAGTATGGGTGTTTTTTTAACTTGACGGGTCAGATGGTAAATCAGGCGGAGCGATAGATGCCAGAATCCACATTAGATGGTTACATAGTCCGGGTCGTTGGGGTCATGATCGTATCGGGAGCATTGGGTGGCATCGTAAGTGGCCTCCTGAGCACGCGAGACGACCGGCTATTCTCGGGTTTGATCATCAAACATGCCTTTATCGGCATGGTCACTGCATTGACAGTTCCATTGTTGCTCAACATGCTGTCCAGCGATGTACTCGAATCCGGATACACCAGACCGATGAAGCTGCTTACCATAAGCGGTTTGTGTATTATTTTCGCTTTTTTTTCTACCAGATTGCTCGAGGGCATTTTGGGAGGCCGATTAAAGGATGAGGGCAAGGATAGTCAGGAAGGTCATCAAGAAAGTGATCAGCCTGCAAGGGCAGCGGAAAACGCGGTTAAAGTAAATCACGCCAGCCCCGACAAAGCAAGAGGGGCGGGGAACCAGTTGAAGATCCTGCGTGCGCTGGCAGATGCCGAGGATGCGAAACTGAATTTGATAAATCTAATGCAAAATGCGGAAATATCGCAAAAAGACTTTGATGAAACCCTTTCTCTGCTTATGGCCAAGGGGGCAGTGGCACAGGTATTAAGCGGTGACAATAAGCTTCAACTTGTATTGACGGCACGGGGACGTCAACAATTGAATAAGGCGTCCCCCAATTGACAGCAAGCAGTTCATGTCAAATCTTCTGCCGTCGGTGCTTGTCTGAAAGAGCTGATTTATTTACAACCACTTTTTTCTTCTGAACAAGATTAGCATGGAAATGGCAATGGTCGGCATTATGCCCCAGATGGAGAAATAGCCCCAATGCCATTCATGCTCCGGCATATACTTGAAATTCATTCCTTAGTGCAGAAGCTTTTGCGGATGATATAGATGTACTCGCAGAAATCCTCTATTTTCGGGCGTTGGTCGGAATTGAGGATGTCTTCCAAGGTGAGGGGATGCAGGCCGAAGATGGTTCCTAACTCTTGAGTAGCTGTGCGTCATGAATGCCATTGATATGTATCCACGTGACTATTGAGTGATCCTTGAGCCGATTTCTTTTTCCTCGATATTCATTTCATCATAGCCCAAAACATTAATTTTTGTTTCTTCGGTTAATCTGTCTCGAATATGTATGAGAGACCCTTGGGGGAGGCCGGTCTTTCTCGATCTCTTCTTCATCCGTCTGGACATTTGTCATGAGTTCCTTATCTTGATTGCTACTTTTACAGATGGCTCCCTTCTGCTTTCGAATTGAATCTCCGGGGGCAAAATCAGCTTCGGTGCAATTGTGGTTGTTGAAGTTAACAGCTTTAAGTCGATCGGTGCTGTCTGTATCCTTATTTTGGTGTGCAACAGTTTGCCCGGCACCAGAACCGTAATAGATGGCGGTGTCACCGTGATCTTCTGTATGAAGACTCCTGGAGGGGATGCATTTTCAGTTACAACTTCGATAGGAACCGAAACATGGACAAACCGTGACGCATTGATAGTAATGCGGCTCGGCTTGATCCCCACTATGGCCAGGTTTGACGGTGTATCGATCATGTCTTTCGTCAGCACCATATCCTGTCTTCCTTCTTGGATTTGTGACAAATTCAAGACTATCTTGAGTGCATCGATATTCAGAATCTGAAAGGCCTGCGGCGGGCCGACAAGCGTTACCTTGGCTTCAGTAATTTTCGGCCCTTCGATTACCCAATTAGGAGGTACGTTCAGGTACTCGACAGGTATAGTAAAATCCTTATGTATTGATTCTCTCTGGTATCCGAAAATCATCCAGAGGACACAGGCAAGGAGAACCGCAATGACCTTTTCTTTCGTATTTTCTTTTAACCATCGTGAAAGAGGTTCAGGCTTTTTTGCAGGCGCTTTGCTTGTATAATAAGTTACCAGGGCACCTTTGAGGGCTGACGCGCTTACTTCCTTGATCCGTTCACCTTCGGCAATGCAGATAGTTCCCCTTTCTTCCGAAACAACTACACAAATGGCATCGGACCGCTCAGAAAGGCCAAGGGCGGCCGTGTGGCGAAGACCAAGGTTTCCGTAACGACGCGCATTCGGTGAGAGGGGCAGATGGCATCCAAAACGAGCCACTATATCTCCGTCAATGACAACTGCGCCATCATGGCCTATGGAATGAGGATCAAAAATGCTCTCCAGCAACGCCTCACTGAGAATGCCGTTCAATTCCACGCCGCCACTGAGGTGTCTGTCAAGAGGATCGTTTCCCTGGATCACGATTAGGGCGCCGATATGTTTTCGGGCAAGATCCGCTACAGTCTGGGCTATGATTTCAGAGGTCTGTCCATGGGGTGTCGTCCTTCGGATTTTCTTTCTGATTATGCCCAGGATGGCAAGGCGTTCAAAGAATCTCCGGAGATCTTCCTGAAATATAACAACTAGAACGAAAAGTAGGATGGCAAAAAATCCCTGCAGGACAACAGTCGTAAGGTATAGCTGGAAAAACTTGGCAATGACGTAGATGAAGCCCAGAACGCTGATACCGATGAAGACAAAACGTGAAGCCCTGTCTTTAATCCATATCAGAAGTACGGAAATGGCGATCGATATAATTGCTATGTCAAGAACATCCTGAATTCGCAGGCTTTGCAGCATTGACCAGGCGCTGTCTATCATAATCTTCCATCTTTCGTGTCAGAAAAATCAGCTGTCTGCACCTCGACTTTGTAAAATAAAACACGGCGGTAGAATTTTTGCAATAGGCAATATTTGTGTATCACATTTTTTTCTTGACATCGGCCTCCGCTTATGGTTTTCTCCTCTAAACAATTATTAATGAGGATGGCGGACGAAATGAACGCAAACGGGCTGATCAAAGATTTTTATTACTGGAACTACTATTTCCTATTGGTCTGCCTGTTGCTCAGGAGGTATTAGCGCCAGTTAAGTGAGACATAAGAGCCATGGGTAGACTGAAGGAATCTGCCCATGGCTTTTTTATTTCTGTGAGGCCATGGGAGCAGATGTTTTCATGGCCTTTTTTTTCATTAAAGCGCAGTCTTTTCGGAACTACCCTGCCTGCACTGCGGGACTTAAGGGGAGCGCTTCCGGTCAAGGCGACGCCTTGAAAAAAAGACGCAGTTGAATTGTCCACGGGGAGTGAAGGGGGCAGTGACTTTTAGGTTTAATACTGAAGGGAGAGAATCGTGATTATTGTGATGAAAAAAGGTGCAACTGAAGGACAGATTGAGGACGTTATCGCTTGGATAGAATCCGCCGGATATAGCCCGCATCCTTCACGGGGAGTGGAGCGTACTATCATAGGTGCCGTCGGTGATGAACGGGGCAAGGCCTACCTCAAGTCTGCAGAATCAATCTCTGGGGTGGAAAAGGTGGTAGCCATTCTTAAACCATACAAACTGGCTAGCAGGGAGTCCAGGCAAGAGGACACGATCATCCGAGTGGGAGAAGCGGAGATAGGCGGTTCCCGCTTCGTAGTCATGGCCGGACCTTGCTCCGTTGAGAGTGAGGAGCAGGTGATGGAATGCGCCTATATTGTGAAGAAGGCAGATGCACAATTTCTCAGGGGCGGAGCATTCAAGCCAAGGACATCCCCGTACAGCTTTCAGGGTATGGAAGAAGAGGGTCTCAAGTTATTGGCAAAGGCCAGGGAAAAAACAGGCTTGCCAGTTGTTACAGAGATCATGAATCCGGCAGATGTCGATCTCGTTGAGGCTTATGCTGACATAATGCAGGTCGGAGCGCGCAATGTCCAAAACTTCCCACTCCTCAAAAAAGTCGGCCAGTCAAAGAAACCGGTTCTCTTAAAACGGGGAATGATGACCACGATTGAGGAATTGCTGATGTCGGCGGAATATATCCTCTCTTCAGGAAATAACCAAGTAATCCTCTGCGAGAGGGGTATTCGCACCTTTGAGACTGCCACCCGCAATACGCTGGACATTAGCGCAGTTCCGGTTTTGAAAGAATTAACCCATCTGCCCGTCATTGTTGATCCCAGTCATGCAGCGGGCAATTGGAAATATGTGATTCCTCTTAGCAGGGCGGCCATGGCCGTTGGAGCGGACGGACTCCTCGTTGAGGTTCATCCTGAACCTGAGAAGGCTGTTTCCGACGGCAGTCAATCCCTCAAGCCGGAAAAATTCTACCAGTTAATGGAAGAAATAAAGAACTTGGAGGGCGTTATGAAGAAAAGGAAGCAGGTGCTTCGATGAAGAAAATAAGGGTCAATCTCGATAAAAAAGTAGTTTCAACTTACGAGATATGCATCGGACAAGATGTTCTGGACCGGATCGGATTGTTTATCATAAAAAATATGCCAGCCCTCCATTACATCATCATAACGGATTTCAATATCTCGGCTCTTTATGGAAAGTTGCTTCTGGAGCGATTGAGGGGGATGTCGCTTCCCGCAGATATAATCGATTTTCCCGCAGGAGAGGATGCAAAAAACATAGGCACAGCCGTAGCCATAGTTGAAAGACTGATAAGACTCGGAGCTGACAGAAAATCTGCATTGCTTGCCCTGGGAGGGGGAGTCGTTGGTGATATGACGGGTTTCATCGCGTCAACGTTCATGAGATCTGTCCCGTATATACAGATTCCCACGACCCTAATGGCGCAGGTGGATAGCAGCATCGGCGGAAAGACCGCTATCGATCTTCCGGCAGGGAAAAACCTCCTTGGGACCTTTTATCAACCGAAGGGTGTTTACGTCGACGTGAAGTTTCTGGATACACTTCCCGATGAAGAGATGAGCAGTGGCCTTGCGGAAGTGATCAAGTACGGCGTAATCGATAATGTGGAGGTCTTTAATTTTCTGGAGAAGAATATCAAGGCCATCAAGCGGAGGGATCGAGGGGTTCTCGCGGAGATGATTGAGAATGCGTGCAGGATAAAAAAGGCGATAGTCGAAATAGACGAAAAGGAACTTGGGATTCGCCGTGTGCTCAACTTTGGCCATACCGTAGGCCATGCCATTGAAACGGAATCCGATTATACTATCCCTCATGGGGCTGCAGTTTCCCTGGGCATGGTCGCAGCCCTGAGGATTTCAGAACGCATGCATGATTTTCCCTATGGGGATCGGGAGAGGATCGAAAGCTTGTTAGAAAGTGCGGGACTTTTCTGCAGTATTCCCCGAACGATAACGACTGATGGCATTATGACAAGATTAAGGGCGGATAAGAAAAAAGAAGGCGATACGATTCATTTCGTCCTGCTTAAGAAGATGGGAATGCCTTTCATAAACGGAGGCGTCCCTGAATCGATACTTCGTGAGACGGTGGAGGGGTTGAAAAAATGATGGTAACATCGCTTGATCGCCTCCGGCGTGATCTCAAGGTGACGGACCGAAAGATCGTGAGGCTGCTCAATGAGAGGGCCCTCTTATCCGTGAAAATAGGAAAGGACAAGGCAAAAAAGGGCTTGGATGTCTTTGACGCCTCGCAGGAAGCGAAACTTTTTGCATATCTGGAACAAGTGAATGAGGGGATGCTACCGGAGGAATACCTGAAGGCCATATTCAGGGAGATCATTTCTGCTTCCCGGGCCTTGCAGAAACCTGTTACCGTTGCCTTTCTGGGACCACATGCGACATTCAGCCATCTCGCTGCCCAGTCCTATTTCGGCACAAGCACGAGCTTTGTCCCTCAGGCGACAATCTTTCATGTCTTTGACGAGGTTGAAAAGGGGAGGGTGCAATGGGGGGTTGTCCCAGTTGAGAATTCTCTCGAGGGTTCTGTCAACTTGACCCTCGATCAATTGATGTCGAGCCCTCTTAAGATTCGGGCGGAGATCTTTCTCAGGATCAGCCACTGCCTGCTTGCGCCAGGGAAGAGGATCGATAGGATCAGAAGGGTTTATTCGGTTCCCCAGGTGCTTGCGCAGTGCCAGGGATGGCTGCGCACCAATCTTCCCCGCTGCACCTTCGCCGAGTCAGAAAGCACCGCTGCCGCAGCCAGGAGTGTCGGGAAGGACAAAGATGGTGCCGCCATAGGAAGTCGGCTCGCTGCCGCCACTTACGGGCTCAATATACTTTCCGAAGCGATTGAGGATAACCCATCTAACACGACACGGTTTCTGGTCATGGGAGAAGGCGAAACCAAGATGACGGGGATGGATAAGACGTCTGTTATCTTCGGTACTCCGCACGTACCGGGTGCCCTGTATCATGCACTGGAGCCATTTGTAGAGCGACGGATTAACCTGATGAAGATAGAATCGTATCCTCTCAAGAAGCGTTTATGGGAGTATCTTTTCTTTGTTGATTTTTCAGGTCACGTTGGCGATCCTGGAATCAAGAAAAGCATGAAGGCCTTGAGGCGAAAGACCAATTTCTTGAAGATCCTTGGGTCATATCCCAGGGGTGAGGAACCATGATGATCTGTATCCCCATCACAGGAAATACGCAGGAAGAGGCTCTTCTTCAGATAGAAATGAGCCGGGCACGCGCCCACGTCCTGGAGCTGAGAATGGATTTGATAAGTGGAGATCTGCAAACGCTTATGGAAAGGTGCGGGTCACATCCGGTTCCTGTCAAGATACTGGTAACGAACAGGAGAAGGGCACCCTCATTGACTGAGGAAAGCGGAGAAGAGGCACGGAGGATTGCCGTGCTTGAAGAGGCTGTCCGTCTTGGCGCTGATTATGTTGACATTGAACTCGATACGGCTGAGCCTCTTCGCCGCGGTGTGCTTGCGATCGTAAGGAATCATGGCAACCGGACCAGGGTAATAATTTCGCATCATGATTTCATGAAAACGCCACCTTTCAGAATGTTGAAGGACATTTTTCATGGCTGTCTGAAAAGTGGTGCGAATGTCGCGAAAATAGTCACTCTCGCAAAGGATCCGGAAGATAACTTTACTGTTCTCAGTCTGATTCCTTATGCCTGTAATATAAGAAAAGATATCATCGCCTTCTGCATGGGGGAGGGGGGCAGGGAAAGCAGGATAATGGCGACCCTTATGGGCTCTCATCTCAGCTTCGCCTCATTAAAGGAAGAGCTGGCCTCGGCACCGGGTCAGCTCACTCTCGATCAGATGGAAGATGTCTTGAATCTCACAGGGTGTAACGTTGATAGGGAGGGTAGATTATCCATCACCCCTAATGAGCGGATTTTTGGACTCTTGGGAAATCCGGTAAAACAGAGCCTATCGCCCGTGATGCACGATACGGCACTCCATGAAATGAAAATTGCAGGAAAGTATTTGCCCTTCTGCGTGCAGGATATCGAAGCTGCGCTAAGAGGCATCAGGGGAGTTGGCATCCGCGGCGTCAGCGTAACTATGCCTTATAAGGTCGCAGTCATGGGACATCTTGATGAAGTAGATGATGATGCACGCAAGATCGGAGCTGTAAATACCATCGTCAATGATAATGGCAGATTGACAGGGTTGAATACCGACTGGATCGGCTTAGTACAATCCCTCAAAGAAGTGATGAACATTAGAGGCCGGGTCTTTGCCATTGTGGGGGCTGGCGGAACTGCGAGGGCCGCCATCTTCGGCATAGAAAGAGAAGGTGGCATTCCAATCATCGTCAATAGAAACATGGCAAGGGGTGAGAGCTTGGCAAGTGAGTGGGCATGCCCATTTTACCCTCTTACGGAGTTGGCTAGGGTGAGGGCGGATTGCCTGATCAATACTACACCAGTTGGCATGATACCGAGTATAGATGAATCACCCGTCAGCGGCGAGATACTTGTTAACTACCGATGGGTCATGGACGTCATATATAATCCTCTAAAGACAAGGCTCATAAATAATGCCGAAAAGGCGGGGTGTATAACTATACCTGGCCTCAGCATGTTCGTTAATCAGGGGGCCGAACAAATCAGACTCTGGACGGGGCGGGAAGCTCCCAGATGGTTAATGAAACAGATCGTGGTGGAGCGCCTTTTATATGGAAATTAAACCGGTGGATCACGTGAATGCAACTGTCGAAGTTCCCGGCTCCAAGAGTTACACACAGAGGGCTCTTGTTGTCGCCTGCCTGGCAGGAGGGAAATCTAACCTGAGTAATGCGCTAATTTCGGACGATACCAGGTATATCGTGGAGGCATTGCGTTTCCTTGGTGCTGAAATTATTATCTCAGGGACTGATGTTGCAGTCACCGGAACAGACGGTCGCATCCGTAATCCCGGACGGGCGATCTTGCTTGGAAACAATGGGACGGCACTGCGATTCCTGACGACATTGGTCGCCCTTGGAAAGGGAGAGTATATTCTGGATGGCAGCAGCCGTCTTCGAGAAAGACCGATCGAGCCGCTTCTTAATGCGCTGAGAATCTTAGGTGTAAAATCTCAAAGCAGGGACGGCTATCCCCCGGTCAAGATTGATGCAAAAGGCTTAAAAGGCGGCCAGGTTTCTTTCACAAATATTGAGAGCAGCCAATACATCTCTTCCCTCCTCATTGGCGCTCCTTACGGCGAAGGCGATATAGAAATTGCTCTCACAGGGAGCACGGTTTCCGAGCCCTATATAGATATGACTATGGACGTCATGGGGCATTTTGGTGCGGAAGTTACGACGAGAGAAAAAGGATTATTCAGTGTAAATAATGGCCGGCATTACAGAGGGCAGAGGTACATCATTGAGGGAGATGCATCGAGCGCCTCGTATTTTTTCCTGGCTGCCGCTTTATGCCGCGGCAGGGTGAAGGTCGTGAACATCAACCCGGCGAGCCTCCAGGGCGACATCAACATCCTAGGTATCATGGAAAATCTAGGATGTTCTGTGGTCCGTGGCGATGCGTGGGTGGAGGTTACTTGTAGGTCGTTACGTGAAGGGGATGTCCATTTCGACATGGGGAACATGCCTGATATGGTGCCCACTCTCGCGGTTCTCGCTGCTTTCAGAAAGGGACTATCGATCATCACAAATGTATCACATCTGCGCATTAAGGAGAGTGACCGCATTGCTGCACTAGTAAATGAATTAAATAAAATCGGTGTTGATGCGGTGGAAACGGCCGACGGTCTTATTATTGCTGGAGGAAAACCTCACGGCGCCTATATAGAGACGTATAACGATCACCGGATTGCAATGAGTTTTGCCGTGGCAGGACTTGCCATACCCGGTATCAGGATAGAGGACAGACATTCCGTGGGGAAATCGTTTCCCGGATTCTGGGTGGAACTCTCAAAATTGTATGAGGATTAAGTGCACGTCATATTGATTGGATACCGTGGAACGGGTAAATCGGCCGTTGGCAGAAGGCTTGCCGAAAAGCTGAAGATGCCCTTTTATGATACGGACGAACTTATCGAGCAAGAAACTGCAAGATCCATCGGGGACATGGTTGCAGAAGAAGGCTGGGAATATTTCCGTAAGAGAGAGTGCGAGATTATCGGAAAGCTGGCGGTTCTACAAAGAGGTATTGTAGCAACCGGCGGCGGAGCAGTGTTGGATCGGGGGAATTGCGATATGCTTAAAGGACATGGATTATTGATCTGGCTGAGGGCCGATATGGCGACGATCATTGAAAGGATTAGGGATGATGCCACAAACAAAGAACCGAGGCCTCCGCTCCTGCATGACGACGCCTGCGGGGAGACGGAAGATATCCTCAGGCAGAGGCTGCCGATATACAGAAAACTTGCAGATTTTTCGATAGATACAACAGACAAGAGCATAGATGAAATTGCGGCCGCTGTCTGTCTATTTATGAGTGGGACGGGCAGATTTGTCAAAAAGGAGTCAGCATGTCAGGAAATTCCATAGGCGTCCTTTTTAAAGTAACAACCTGGGGTGAATCACACGGTCCGGCAACCGGTGCAGTTGTGGAAGGATGCCCTTCCGGCATCGATCTTACGGAAGGAGACATTCAGAAATGGCTGAACAGAAGGAGGCCGGGTAGAAGCGCATTGAGTTCTCCCCGTCGGGAAGATGACGCTGTTGAGATATTGTCGGGAACTTTTCAGGGAAAGACGACGGGTACACCCATTTCTCTGATCATAGAGAACAGGAATATTGAGAGCAGCTCCTACGAAGGCATCAAGGACATCTTTAGACCGGGGCACGGTGATTTCACCTATTTTAAGAAGTACGGGATACGCGATTACCGGGGCGGTGGACGTTCGTCAGCCCGGGAAACGGCAGCCCGCGTGGCCGCCGCCGCAGTTGCCCAAAAGATCATTTCCCCCTGTGGCATGGAAGTCATAGGATATACAACGGCCCTCGGGGGCATTGTCATAGATCGAAAGAAGTATGCGGCCAGAAGAACCTCTCACGAAGACATAGCGGCGAATCGCCTGCTGTGCCCAGATGCGACTGCTGCAGCAATTATGGAAGAGAGATTGGAGGAGGCGAGGCGATCGGGTGATTCACTCGGCGGCGTTGTCGAAATCATTGTGACGGGATGCCCTCCGGGCTTGGGAGAACCGGTGTTTGACAAGATGGATGCAGATCTTGCGAAATCCCTTATGAGTATCGGGGCGGTAAAAGGAGTAGAAATAGGAGCAGGCTTCAATGTCGCCGGAATGACGGGGTCTCAGGCAAATGATCCCATCACGCCGGATGGGTTTCTTTCGAATCACGCCGGCGGCATACTGGCCGGTATCACGACAGGGCAGGAGATCGTCTTGCGAGTGGCCGTAAAGCCCATCCCTTCAATAGCGAAAGTACAGCAGACTATTGATGTCCAGGGAAATCCCGTGGAATTGTCAATCAAGGGGAGGCACGACGTATCCGCAATACCACGGATTATTCCTGTATGTGAGGCTATGGTGACAATTGTATTGGCAGATCATTTATTGAGGCAGAGGACGATTTGAAGAAGACCGAGATAGGCGTCATAGGCGGTACCCGCGGCATGGGCCATTGGTTCGCGCGGTTCCTTGAAAAGGAGGGATATGCCGTACGTGTGTACGGAAGGAAGATGAGTGAATCGGATATTGCCGGAATGGCGGGCACTTGTCACGTGGCGGTAGTGAGTGTCCCCATAGGTGCAACAGGCGAAGTTATTGCCAAGGTCGGTCCCCATATGCGCGAGGCTTCTCTGCTCATGGATCTTACATCTCTGAAACGGGATTCCGTTAAGACAATGCTGGAAACATCCGTTTCCGAGGTGATTGGGTGCCACCCCCTATTTGGTCCCCGCGTTGACTCCATAGCGGGCCAAAACATTGTCCTCTGCCCCGCAAGGGCCGAGAAGTGGCTTACGTGGCTCAGGGATATCTTTGAGAAGAACGGCGCATTTGTACTGGAAGCGACGCCGGAGAAACACGACCAAATGATGGCCGTCATCCAGGGACTCAATCATTTCAATACTATCATGATGGCTCTTGCGTTGCGAAAGTCAGGAGCGAGCCTGCCCGAGCTGATGAATTATGCCACACCTACCTTCCGGGCGAAGATGGACATCATAGAAAGGTTACTCTATCAAAATCCAGGGCTCTATACCGATCTTTTGACGCTGAATCCTGAGATTTGCAGGCATATAGATGCGTACGAAGAAAGCGTAGCAGAACTAAAAAATCTGATCTGTGAACGAAATGCCGCAGGCATTGCTGACATGATTGAGAAGTACGCCTCTTTTCTCAAAGCTATCTAACTGTGGCAAGAAAATCGGATTCACCGGCGGCTTTCTTCCGAACAAAGCTGTTGCGGAACATACCCGATTTCTACGCTTTTGTCATGTGACTCTTAACCCCTTCCATTTTGAAAAATTTCCAAACAGTGTCGCATGTAGATTTCTACTACCAGGATACGGACCGCCTTCACGGCTTCATTTGATTTTGTTCGATCTCCTATCGATCGCCGATCATAGCATTTTGCAGGATTGGTTGTGCATTTTTAAGAGACTTGCACCACATTTGCTTGGTTGTTTTACGTTTTTTCACCCGCAGCCGAGAAGAGCAATGCTGGTATCTCAGCGGCGAGAATAAAAAATTACTTGATTAATATAAATTCTTCAATTAATTAAAAGCATTATGCATACAAACCCCTGATAATCTATGCCACATCTCATTGCAAGGGCAGGCGTTATAACCCCGGCGCTGAGTTGACAGACTGGGGTGCTGCAGCCGGTGAGGGCCGTGTCAGCCCTTTGCCGTACATAAATTAGGCAAAACGGAGATTAACTGGTGATCGAAATTAATTTTGAAAAAGGCAGTGGACTTGTGCCTGTGGTTGTTCAGGACGCTGACACAGGGGAGGTTCTTATGCTTGCCTACATGAATCGAGATGCATGGCTGAAAACTCTCCAAACAGGCAAGGCGACCTATTGGAGCAGGTCGAGGAATGAGCTGTGGATCAAAGGTGAAACATCCGGCAATACCCAGTATGTTCAGGAGATTTTAGTTGACTGTGATTCTGATACGGTTCTTCTGAAGGTCCGGCAAGGGGGTGGTGCCGCGTGCCATACGGGCTACAAATCATGCTTCTACAGAAGGGTCGTTAATGAAAAGATAGAGATTATCGGAGAACGAATATTTAACCCGGAGGACGTTTATAAATGAAAAAATTGAAACTGGGAATACCAAAGGGAAGCCTGGAGGCCAAGACTGTTGATCTCTTTAAAATGGCTGGATGGCGCATTACATATGATGAGAGGAGTTATTTCCCTGATATAGATGACGAAGAGATCTCCTGCACACTCGTAAGGGCGCAGGAGATGTCAAGATATATTGAGGATGGGACTCTTGATCTGGGTTTGACCGGTAAGGACTGGATCGTCGAAAATGAGTCTAATGTTGTCGAGGTGCAGGACCTAGTATATTCGAAGGCATCGGCGAGACAGGCGCGGTGGGTTCTTGTAGTTAGAGAAGATTCTCCTGTGCGGGTCATCGAGGACATGGAAGGGAAAAGGATCTCGACGGAATTGGTGAGATTCACAGGGAGGTATTTCAGGGAGAGAAAGATCAACGTTTCTGTCGAGTTTTCCTGGGGTGCAACGGAGGCGAAATGCGTTGAAGGTCTCGTGGATGCAATCGTGGAGGTGACCGAAACGGGAATGACGATTAAGGCTAACAAGCTCCGGATTGTCCATGAACTGATGAAGACCAATACAAAACTGATTGCCAGTCCCGCCGCCTGGGATGATTCCTGGAAACGTAACAAGATAGAGCAGATCAGGACGTTACTTAATGGTTCATTGCTGGCCATGGGAAAAGTCGGTTTGAAGTTAAATGTGTCCAAGGAAAATCTTGGGCGAGTTGTCCTCCTGCTTCCGGCTCTGAGAGCGCCGACCATCTCCGGTTTGTACTCGAATGACTGGTACGCTGTTGAAACAATAGTGGATGGAAATGTTGTGAGGGATTTGATACCCCTGCTTAGGGAAGCCGGGGCCGAAGGCATAATTGAATATACCTTGAATAAGGTCGTCTGAAAGGTGCAATAGTATGGCACGGAAGGCTGAAATTTATAGAAAAACGACGGAAACGAAGGTATCCATAAAACTTGAACTGGATGGTACGGGACAAGGGAAGATATCGACGACTGTGGCGTTTATGGATCACATGCTCGGCCTATTTGCGCGGCACGGCCTTGTGGATCTCGACGTAAAGAGCCAAGGTGATACGCAAGTTGATGATCATCATTTGGTTGAGGATATCGGTATTTGTCTCGGAGACGCCGTGAAGAAAGCTCTTGGTGATAAAAAGGGGATACATCGTTATGGATCAGCCATGATTCCCATGGACGAGAGCTTGTGCAGTCTCGTCATGGATATATCAGGCAGACCATATTTGATCTATAATGTGGCACTTAAAAGTAAAAAAAGCGACAAATTCGACTACTCTCTGTTAAGGGAATTTTTCAAATCTTTCTCGGATCATAGCGGAATAACCTTGCATATCAATCTTCTTTATGGTAGGAATAATCACCATATAGCCGAGGCGATCTTTAAAGCCTTGGCTATTGCCTTGAGAAAAGCAGTGACCATTCACACCCGCATTGAAGGTATCTTATCCACTAAGGGTAGTCTGTAATCAGCAGTCTCCAAAGGGGAGGTGATAACATCCATAGAGATTTGTTCCGTATATTAGTTTGGTTTGCTCAATTCTTTCTTTTATTTTTCATTCTTTGCGTGGTTTGCGGCTGTCAGCGTGCGAGCGGCGTATCTACTACTACTCTTAAAGAAGACAGGAATGTTTCCTTTAAGCGTATCGCTGTTGTCCCTTTCCAGGCAGTCCGCCAGGAAGATGCAGACATTAAAACAGTACGATGTCCTGTGTGTGGGCTTGTGTTCGTAACGGAAAACTATGAGAGAGGTTCAGAGACAATTGTTGAGAGGATATTTCTGGATCGTCTAAAAAACGAGAAGTCATTTGTCCTTATACCCCCTGATAGGGTTGGAGGCATTTATGAAGGGGTCACGGCGGGTCTTTTCAAGGCGGATTTAATAGAAGTTTTAAAAAAAGTAGGCACTGAATTGGAAGCGGACGGAATTATATTAGCTTACGTGTACCGTTTCCGGGAAAGGCAAGGATTCTCGCTATCCGTCGAAAAGCCGGCATCGGTAGCCTTTGAAATACACTTGATCAGGGTGGGCGATGGCACAATCGTCTGGAAAGGCATTTTTGATAAAACACAAAGCTCACTTATGGAAAATCTTCTTCAAATAGCCTCCTTTTTAAAAAGTGGCGGCAAATGGGTCACCGCTAAAGAGTTGGCTGCCGAGGGTATGGATGATGTTTTGAAGGATTTTCCTGGAGTTAGGCAAGAATGACAGGGCCTTACAGGCAATCACGTATGGAACCCCCTAGGCAGTTTTCATGAACGGGACGTTAAATAGATTAGGGTTGGGAGTTTACAGGTGATCATAATACCGGCGATCGATTTGAAAGATGGCCGGTGTGTGCGGCTTGCGCAGGGCGATTTCAGTCGCGTCACCGTATATTCTGATGACCCTGTAGGTATAGCGAAGAAGTGGCAGGAAAACGGAGCCGAGCGCATCCACGTGATTGATCTTGATGGTTCGTGGCGCGGTTCGCCACGGAATATGGATGTCATCCGGGACATCGTCGCAGAAGTCGGATTGCCAATTGAGGTCGGCGGTGGGATAAGAGACATGAATACCATCGGGACCTATATAGGAATGGGAGTAAAATGGGTGATCCTGGGCACGATGGCCCTGAAAGATAAGGGTTTCGTCACAAAGGCGTGTCAGAAGTTCAAAGGCGAAATTATCCTTGGCATGGATGCGAGTGAAGGCAAGGTGTCAATACAAGGGTGGACGGAACAGACTTCAGAATCTGCAGCTGATATAGCAAAGGGCTACGAAGGCTACGGGCTTGCTGCAATTATCTATACTGACATCAAAAGGGATGGCATGGAAACGGGCGTGAATATAGAGGCTACCAGAGAACTCGCCCAGTCGGTTGATATACCCATAATAGCTTCTGGCGGTGTTTCAGGCACGGAAGATATCCGCAGGCTGAGGGAAGTTGAAAAATTCGGCGTAATCGGTGTTATTATAGGTAGGGCCTTGTATTCCGGAGCCGTATCGCTTAAGGAAGCCATAAGCCTGTCAAAATTGTGAAACCTGCGACAAAGCATTGTTGAAGATCCCGCAAAGAGAGAGAAAAGTAGATTCCCTGAACGTCGGGTTCAATGCTCCCTGATCCCGAGGAGGAGAGGAAGACAGGAGTTGCCCAGAAAAGAGGGATCTGGGAGATGCTATTTGACTTTTTGCTGAAATCTTCGTTTTAGAGCCTCGCAGTTTATGTGTGGAGGTTCCATTCAAGGAGAAAGGATGACGCCATGGAAGACTGCATTTTTTGCAAGATCGCAAATGGCACAATACCGAGTAAAAAGGTTTACGAAGATGCCGAGGTGGTTGCCTTTGATGACATACACCCTATGGCGCCAGTTCACGTTATTATAATCCCCAAGAGGCATATCCCGACCATGATGGACGTGACGAAAGCAGATATGGGCTCCCTTTTTTCCATGTTCACCGCTGTTCAGGAGGTGGCCCGTGTCAAAGGCATTAACGATAGGGGATTTCGGGCCGTCATTAATTGCAATAAAGAAGGGGGACAGGTCATTTTTCACCTACACATGCACGTTCTGGGAGGAATGCACCTAAAGGATGCGTTGGCCTGATTCAGGATCTTCTTGACAAACAGTTAATACGATATAAATTATTAAAGTTTAACCTCATAATGGTGATATAATGAATATTGATGAGAAAGTCAACGGCGAGATGGTCTTGGCAGCCAAGACAAAGGATCAGGTAAGGCTCTCTGCCATACGGATGGTGAAGGCGGCAATGCATAATAGAGAAATAGACCTGAAGAGGAAATTGAATGAAGTGGAATTCCTGCAGCTCCTGTCATCGATGGTGAAACAGAGAAAAGACTCGATCGACCAGTTTAGAAAAGGCGGAAGGGAGGATCTGGTTGAAAAGGAAGAGGCGCAATTGAAGGTTATACAATCATTCATGCCTCAGCAGATGTCGGAGGAAGACATAGTAAGAGAAATTGACACGGCAATAAGAGAAGTCGGCGCTGTCAGTATCAAAGACATGGGGAAGGTAATGAAGGTTCTCATGCCGAAATTGACGGGTAAGGCAGACGGGAAAATAGTGAGTGAGAAAGTTAAAGAAAAGTTACCGTCTTAATCGTTCACCTGTCATAGGAAGCAAGAATTTTTACATGGAATATTTATCTTAGCGCAAGAATTAGCCCTGCCTCTACTGTAAAGAGGGAGCAGTGGCTGAGTTTACGTCAGTCATTAAGAAAATTGAAGATAAACGAGCTTCCCGGCAAGGAAGAAATTATTCTACATTGCGTCCTTTCTCCGCCATGAGGGCAGGCCGATTGGAAGTGCTGCCGGCCTATGATTCACCCAGAACTCATTGTAAGAAGATTCAGTAATCTAAAGTCCTTTTTGGATTTGTCGATATGAGCGTTTTGATCCTGGAAGACCGAGGGGACGAGGGCATTGAAAGGACATATAACTCCAGATAAGATAGAGGAAGTAAAAAGAAGAGCGGATATCGTTGATCTGGTCTCAGAATATGTCACGCTCAAAAAAGGAGGAAAGAACTTTCTCGGGCTCTGCCCCTTTCACAAGGAGAAGACCCCTTCTTTTACCGTGAATCGGGATAAACAGATATTCTATTGTTTTGGATGCGGCGAGGGAGGCAATATTCTGACGTTCCTGATGAAAATGAGCGACATGTCTTTTCCCGAAGCAGTAAGGCATCTGGCGGGAAAGACAGGAGTTGTAATCCCTGAGAGGGTTTTGACCCGCCAGGAGAAGGAGTCATCCAGCATCAGAAACGAGGTCAGCCGTATCAATAAGATGGCTGCGGCATATTTCTCCAAGAACCTATTTTCACAGGCAGGAAAAGAGGCACGAGACTACCTGAAGAAAAGGGGGCTACAGGATGACGTGATCAAGGAATTCGGTCTCGGATATGCCCTCGATGGATGGAGGAATCTGAGGGATTATTTTGAAAAGGCGGGCATTTCCTTGAAACTTATTGAACAGTCAGGACTTGTCATTCCCAAAGCAAACGGTGGCGGGTCTTTTTACGATCGGTTCAGGGGGCGATTAATTTTCCCTATAGAGGACGTTGGCGGCAATGTTATAGCCTTCGGCGGCAGGCTTATCGGAGAGGGCGAACCGAAATATCTTAATACTTCCGAATCGCCCGTCTATATCAAGGGAAGGAATCTATATGGCCTTAATCGCACGAAGGAAGAAATCCGCAAGAAAGGTTATGTCATACTCGTTGAAGGATACTTTGACTTGATAACTCTGTGGGCTTCCGGCGTCAGGAATGTTATTGCAACTCTCGGGACCGCTCTGACACGAGATCATGTCGATCTAATGCGGCGGTATACTTCGCACGTTGTGGCAGTATTTGACCCAGATGAAGCTGGGAAAAAGGCTCTGACGAGGAGCATTGAATTGTTCCTTTCCGGGAATATGCATGCAAAGGGCGTTGTACTTCCGCAAGGCTATGACCCCGATCAATATTTGAGGGCACATGATCAAGAGTCCTTCATGGAAATCGTCGATGGAGCCCAGTCCTTGGTCGACTACTATATTGAGAATGTCATCGGGAGAGTAGACACTTTTGAGGAAAAGAGGGCCGCCCTGAGGGATGCCGTATCGTTTATTATCCATATTGATGATATAAAAGAGAGGGACCTGTTCATAAAAAGGGTATCGGAGAAGTTGGGTTTAGATCAGGAGCTTCTGACAAAAGATGTCAATCTTGCCTTGAAGGCTCCTGCTGTAAAACAGTCAGATGCCTCTCGGGAACCGGATATAGATATCGACATGGTGGAATTGAGTATTATCCATATCATGCTGGAATATCCTTCCGTGGTTCCTGAAATTGCAAAAAAAAATATCTTTGATTGCTTCATGAGCGTGAATTTAAAATCGCTTGCGATAAAGCTGGCAGATACTTATGCGAAGGAAGGGGCAAAGGGTTTTGATGCATCGCAGTTCATACAAGCAATCGATAACGAATCTATAAGGAAAAAGTTACTTAGGATGATGATCGATGATCCTTATGATGAAAAAGTGGTTAATCGTGTGACTGTTGATGCCATGAATCAGGTTAAACGGAAGTGGTACAAGGAAAGATGCAGGGTCTTGAAAACTAAAATTAAAGAGGCTGAGGAGAACGATAATCACAAGCTGTGGGCAAAGCTCTTGGAAGAGTTGCAGAGCCTGCAGAGAGAAGGAAAGGCGTCGTTGTGAAAACAACGCGTTTAAAAGTGTCTTTTTAACAAAGCACCGGGAGAAGCCGTTATGGGAAAAGAAATGGAATCGGAAGAATTTAAAAAGTTAATATCATTGGGCGAATCGAAGGGTTTTCTGACTTACGACGATGTTAACGATTTGCTGCCATCCGACGTCATATCTTCGGACCAGATAGACGATATTATCATGCTCTTTGGTGAGAAAAATATAGATATCATTGATACTGACAAAGGCGAAAAGCTAGTTGTGAAAAAGGTTGCCGATGAAAGGGCAGAAGTCAAAGAGGAAGATATCCTTGATCTTATGGCTACTGTGGGGAAAACCGGCGATCCTGTAAAGATGTACCTTCGTGAAATGGGTCTCGTATCCTTACTCTCCAGGGAAGGAGAAGTTGAGATAGCAAAGAAGATCGAAGAGGGTGAGAAGGAAGTCATGGACTCCATCTTCGGTGTAGCGGCACTGGTGAAGGATGTCGTGGACGTTGGCAAAAAAATCAAGAGTGGCGAACTTCGCATAAAGAGCGTAGTAGCCAATCTTGAGGATGAAGAGGGTTTTGTTGAAGAAGATATGCATAAGGAAAGGGTCGTGAAGCTTATTGATAGGATAACGGCCTTAGACAGGAAAAATGACACCCTGAAAAGGAAGCTTAAACTCAAGGCCCTTCGCAAGAAGGAACGAATCGCTGCCGAGGACGAACTCGCAAAAAATGTCAAGAGCATCATTCGCCTATGCAGAAAAGTCAAGTTTAGCAAGAGACAGATAGAAAGGATGGCCTCGAAGCTGAAGGACTATGTGGCCGCAGGTGAAAGGGCGGAAAATGATCTCCGCAGGTGTAAACAAACAACAGGATTGTCCCTCAGTGAGATGGAGAGGGGATGGAAACGGGTAAAAAAATTGCCTCCCGGGCGGGTAATAGATAAAGAAACAAGAGTGCCGATCCTGAAGCTCAAAGAATGCGAAGGCCTGGTAGGGAAAGCCAAGAAGACAATGGCCGTAATCGCCCAGGAAATAGGCATCTCTTTGTCTGCTTTAAAAAAGATTGTCACTGTCATCGAGAGAGGGGAGAGAAAAGCCGAGCGGGCCAAGAGAAAACTGGTGGAGGCAAACCTGCGCCTTGTTGTTAGCATAGCCAAAAAGTATACAAGTCGAGGATTACAATTTCTGGACCTTATTCAGGAGGGGAATATTGGTCTGATGAAAGCCGTTGATAAGTTTGAATATCAAAGGGGATATAAATTTTCCACTTATGCTACATGGTGGATCAGACAGGCGATAACAAGAGCGATTGCCGACCAGGCAAGGACCATAAGAATTCCCGTACATATGATTGAGACGATAAACAAGCTGATTCGTACATCACGTTACCTGGTGCAGGAATTGGGCAGAGAACCAAATCCTGAGGAAATTGCAAATAAGATGGAGTATCCTTTAGAGAAGGTAAGAAAAGTTCTGAAGATAGCCAAGGAACCCATATCTCTCGAGACGCCTATAGGCGAGGAAGAGGATAGCCACCTCGGTGATTTTATAGTCGACAAAAAGATTATGTCGCCTTCAGAAGCCACAATAAACATGAATCTTGCGGAACAAACAAGAAAGATATTGAAAACATTGACACCACGGGAAGAGAAGGTGTTGAGAATGCGTTTTGGAATCAGTGAAAGGAACGATTACTCATCGGAGAGGGAAAAGAGTCACTTGGAGATTAATAGGGAGCGAAACAAGCAGTTAGAGACGAATACGGTTAGAAAATTGAGAAACCCATCCCGGAGGAAAGTGTTTAGACCGGCAGTCAAATAAATATTGACAAGCATCGAGCAAGAAGTATAGAGAACCCCATTACGACGGAGATAAAATCTTTCGCAATTAGCAATGACGGGCCCATAGCTCAATTGGAAGAGCCACCGGCTCATAACCGGTAGGTCCCTGGTTCGAACCCAGGTGGGCCCACCAAAATAATTCAAAGCCCAGGGGCTGCAACTTTGTGCATAGCCGCATCCGATGAGTGAGTGACCTTTATATGTGTTTCGGAAAGATAACAGCAGGCATTTCAAATAAGCATCAGGACAGAAGTATCCTGAAGAATCAAATGCACCACATGTTGGTGCATTTTTTTTGCGGCGAGGACACGATTTGACGTTGTGAATACGATAATGGAAACTGGGCCCGCCCGGCGAATGAAGATGAAAGGGGATTCTTTTGAAAGAACAGTTATCATATTTAATTGAGCTGCAGAAGCTCGATTTGATTATGGGCAGGATAATCTTCAAAAAGAGCGAACTGCCTGAAAAAATTGCACAGATGGACGAAGGATTTGCGGTCTTTACGAAAGGCGTAGAGGAAAGCAAGAAGAAGTTTGAGGAATTAAATAAGCTGCAGGGTGAGAAGGAAGAAAAGTTAAAAAAAGGCATCGATAGCATAAAAAAGGCGAAAGACCGCTTGTTGGAGGTAAAGACGAACAAAGAATATCAGGCGGTTCTAAAGGAAATTGAAACCATAGACAAAAAGAACAGCGAGATCGAAGATGAGATTATTTCCGGTTTGGATCAGATCGATCATATGCGGATCGTGGTGAGGGAAAAAGAGAAAGACTATGAAACTCGCAAGTCAGAATGTGAGAAGGAAAGGAAAAAGATAGAGATAGAGCTCGGTCAGCTTGATTGTGACCTTGCAAACACGGAGAAGAGAGTCGATACTCTTAGGGAACAAATTCGTGACGAACTTCTCAAGAGATATGAAATGATCAAAGGCAGAAGGAATGGCATAGCTGTGGCGTCGGTCTGGAGGGAAGTCTGCAGCGGCTGCCACATGAATATACCTCCACAGATGTATATTGAACTGCAAAGATCACCGGATTTACTATTCTGTCCGAACTGCAACCGCATCGTCTACTGGTATGATCAGGAGGAAAAGGATGGCTAATCCTGCTGTTAATCTTTACACAGATGGGGCGTGCAGAGGAAATCCGGGACAGGGCGGTGCGGGAGCTGTCTTGATGGATGACACGGGAGAAATCGTAGGGACTGTCAAGCATTCACTTGGACATTGTACAAATAATATCGCCGAGTACAAGGCCCTCATTCTTGGTTTAGAGGAGGCCTTAAAGAAGCGATATGGGCAACTTAACATATTCCTTGATTCGGAACTGCTGGTCAATCAGATAAAAGGCTCGTACAAAGTGAAAAATGAAAAGCTGAAAATCCTGATGCTCGAGGTCAGAAAATTACTGTCGTATTTTGACAGTTATAAAATTGAGCATATTGATAGAAGTCAAAATTGTATGGCTGACAAATTGGCCAATGAAGCAATTGATGACGCACCTTGATCTCTCTTTACAATCAGGAATGTCACGCTCTGAATTCTGAGTGTCCCCCCCCGCATATCTGGTGTTACCTCAGGGGCGTCCCGTGGGCTGCCTGAATCCTAAAATTGCCAGCAGCTTTCTGCAAGCTGATCAGCATATTATAACTTCTCTTTTGTGGTGAAATTGACTATAATGAACAAAATTTAAGGTGTTGGAGCAGATCAGATGATCGCTGGCCCGGCCCTCCGGGCTGGAGGAAAGTCCGAGCTCCGCAGGGCAGGATGGTCGCTAACGGCGACTGGGGGTGACCCTAAGGAAAGTGCCACAGAAAATATACCGCCTGTCATTGGCAGGTAAGGGTGAAAAGGCGAGGTAAGAGCTCACCAGTTTCCTGGGTGACCGGGAGAGCTTGGTAAACCCCATCCGGAGCAAGACCAAATAGGAGAACATTAAAAGTGGCCCGCTTGTCGTTCTCGGGTAGTGTCGCTTGAGGCAGCAGGCAACTGTTGTCCCAGATGAATGATCATCACCGCCTTTCTGGTGACAGAGGGCGGGACAGAACTCGGCTTATGATCTGGTCTGACACCGATTAGATACCGTTACCACTTAATCAAATGATATATTATATCCTGATGGTCATTCTTGTCCTGGGCGGAGCCTGTCCAAGTTTTGCCTATGATAGCAATCAGGCCATAAAAGATGCAGATGAATTTTTCAGAACAGGGCAGTACCTTGAGGCGATGGGGATCTATCAGGATATTTCAGACCACTCACCAGACCCTGAGATGAAAGCGAAAGCAGCGCTCAGGGTGGGTGATATCTACAGTTCCTTTCTGAACAATAGTGAGAAGGCCCTGGAAAGGTATGGTGTCGTCATAAAGAAATACGAAGGCACCATTCATGCAGCAAACGCTCATTTCAACTCCGGGATGATTCTATATGATAAGAACAGATACAAAGAGGCACTGAATGAATTTAAAATATACGTTAAAAGATACCCTAACAGCGAGAGGAGAGATGCGGCAGAGTTCATGATAGAAAGGTGCTTGCGACCCCCTCCTGCCACGAAAGAAAAAAAACCGCCCTATAAAAAAGCAAAAGAGGAGAATGTAAGGGTTCTCGTGGCGACCGGTGTTCAGGCCATTAATGTGGGTTCGACGGCAATCTTTGAAGTTCAAGATGATTATGGGGAAAAGATTTCCGGCAAGGTCCGAAGCGCTGCCCTGACGATCTCAGGAGGCAAAATAAGGCTCGATGGCAAAAACCTTTCCCGTGATAGGCTGGTAATTGTGCCGTCAGGGGGCAAATGGTTGAACTTGAACGGCACGCCGTACAGGGGTGAACTCAGGATAGCAAAGAGCGACAGGGGCGATATGGACGTAATTAATGTCTTGGATGTGGAGGCCTATCTTTACGGCGTCGTTCCGAAGGAGATGTCACCCCAGTGGTATCTCGAGGCCCTCAAGGCCCAGGCGATCGCTGCAAGAACGTACGCCCTGTACCAAAAGGAAAAAAGCAAGGATAAGAATTATGACGTAAACGCGACTACTGCCTCTCAAGTTTATGGTGGAGCAGGGGTAGAATCGCCCATGTCCAATCAGGCAGTAGATGAGACTGAAGGGAAGGTGCTCCTTTATGACGGCGAACTGGCCCTCACGTATTTTCATGCAAACAGCGGGGGCATGACGGAAGAGGCACGGCGCGTATGGAGTGTGGATGTCCCTTATCTAAAGGCCGTTCGTGATGATTACAGCGTAAAAGCCCCAGGCTGTTTGTGGAAACTCTCCCTGAATGTCGATAAGATACAGGCGGCTCTCAACAGGAATGGGCTTGATGTCGGACAGATTGAGAGAGTGATTCCTGTTGATATAAGCCCCTCCGGTCGGGTAACGAAGATCAAGATATTTCATGGCGGCAGAGAAAGTGTGCTTACCGGCAATGACTTCAGGTTGAAGATTGATCCTACCCAGGTCAAGAGCACTCTTTTTACGATTACCAATGAAGGAAATGAAATCCGCCTGGAAGGGAGGGGAAGCGGCCATGGTGTCGGTATGAGCCAGTGGGGAGCTTACATCATGGCTCGCGAAGGTTTTTCGTGCGGCGATATCCTGAAGCACTACTATTGTGGAGTGGAGATCAGGTAGCCTGTCATCCCCGCCAAAATTTCACCTGCATGTGCATATAATACTGGCTGATATCGGAACATATTTTTCCATATGTTTTTTGTATTGCGACATTGGATAGGTCTTCCAATATATGCAACACATATCGGCGCTTTTGATTTTATCTTTATTTTAGAGATTATAATACTCCCTGTACCATTCTATAAAATGTCTAACGCCGTCTTCAACGGATGTCGCCGGTTTGAACGAGACGTCTTTCATGAGATCATCAATGTTAGCAAACGTTCTCGGGACATCCCCCGACTGCATGGGAAGCAGATTCATTCGTGCCTTCTTACCCAATAGTTTCTCAAGTATCTTTATGAGATCAAGGAGTTCTACGGGTCTGTTGTTTCCGATATTATAAATCTTGTATGGTGCAAAGCTCGTGGCGGGGTCAGGGTTGTCACCCTGCCAGTTGGCGTCTGGTTCCGGGATCTTGCCAGTCACTCTCAAGACGCCTTCTACGATGTCATCAATATATGTAAAGTCTCTCTGCATTTTACCGGCATTGTAAACGTCAATCGGCTTGTCTTCCAGGATGGCCCTGGTAAACAGAAACAGGGCCATATCCGGCCTCCCCCAGGGGCCATAAACGGTAAAGAATCTCAGCCCCGTGCAGGGAAGCTTATAGAGGCTTGCATAGGCATGCGCCATCAGCTCATTGGCCTTTTTTGTGGCCGCATAAAGGCTTACGGGGTGATCTACATTGTGATGTACGGAAAACGGCATCGCCGTATTAGCCCCATAGACTGAGCTTGACGAGGCAAAAACCAAATGTTCGCAAGCCTGATGCCGGCACCCTTCGAGTATATTCAAAAAACCGGCAAGATTGCTTTCCTGATATGCATGAGGATTTACCAGAGAGTATCTGACTCCCGCCTGGGCCGCCATGTGGACAACAATAGCGGGCGCCTCTCTCTTGAAGAGAGATGATACGTACTCTTTCTCAGCAATATCCATTCTAACAAAATGGAAATCATGGCTGTCATCAAGAATCTTGAGACGTGCCTCCTTCAGGTTAACATCATAGTAATTGTTCAAGTTGTCCACACCGATTACAGAATGTCCGGCAGTCAGGAAACGTCTCGATAGATGGAATCCGATAAAGCCGGCGGCACCGGTCACAAGGATTTTTTTCGTATCCATATCTTTTAGATTTTCAAATCCTCTTGTTTCTGTCATGGTTTCTTCACGAGGCTTTCGAGCGTTTTTTCACAGGCACGAAGAGTCCTATATATGTCTTGATTTCTGTGAGCAAAAGAGAGGAAAGAGGCCTCAAACTGGGAAGGCGCAAGGTAGACCTTATTTGCTAACATCTTCCTGAAGTAACGGGCATACAGCGCTGTGTCGCTCTTTGCCGCGGAGGTAAAATCGAAGACGTCATCTCCGGTGAAAAATAATGTAAACATTGAACCACAGCGATTGATACGGACGGGGATTTTCTTGCGATCGAAGAGACTCTGCAATTCCCCGCATAGAAGGGCAGTCCGGCTGTCCAGTTGTAAGTATGCCTTAGGGTTCTTTCTTAGAATATTAAGTGTAGCCAGCCCCGCTGACATAGCGACAGGATTGCCTGAAAGGGTGCCTGCCTGATAAACCGGGCCCGATGGGGCCAGTTTTTCCATGATCGCCTTCTTGCCTCCGAATGCCCCGACTGGGAGGCCGCCTCCGATGATTTTTCCCAGACACGTCAGGTCCGGTTCTATTCCGACGATGTTCTGAAACCCGCCGTATGTCAACCTGAAACCTGTAATCACTTCATCAAAGATAAGGAGCACGTCGTGCCTCCGGGTAATGTTTCGTAGGGTTTCCAGGAATCCGATGCGAGGCAGAACAACACCCATGTTCCCTGCCACGGGTTCAACGATTATGCAGGCCAGATCGTCTTTATATGACTCAACTGCTGAGATGGCGGCCTCAATATCGTTGTAGGGGAGGGTGATGGTCAGTTCGGCAAGCCTTCGAGGAACACCGGGACTACCTGGGATGCCCAGGGTCGCAACACCCGAACCGGCCTTTACCAGAAGTGAGTCGGCATGGCCATGGTAGCATCCATCAAATTTGATTATTTTTTCCCGGCCCGTATACCCGCGGGCGAGCCGGATAGCAGTCATGGCTGCTTCAGTTCCAGAACTTACCATTCTCACCATGTCAATAGACGGAAAGGCATCTGCGATCAGCCTTGCCATTTCTATTTCCAATTCAGTAGGGGCGCCATAGCTGGTTCCCTTTGCCGCGGCCTTCTGAACGGCGCGAACTACAACGGGATGGCTGTGTCCTAGGATCATCGGACCCCAGGAGGATACGTAGTCTATGTATTCCCTTCCCTCGATGTCATAGATCTTGGAACCGGATGCCCTCTTGATAAAAATTGGAGTTGAATCGACAGACCTGAATGCCCTGACAGGGCTATTCACGCCTCCGGGTATGTATTTGTTTGCCATCTTAAAAAAAGATTTGGATGATTTACTAGGCATCTGTGAAATACTCCATACTGCTTTTCTTATACTCTCGCTCGCTGGTTAGGACCTCAAAGTCTTTGATCCCCGTCTTTTGCGACAGTTTCTTAATTACACTTTCCTGATTTTCCTTCGTGAAATGAACCATTGTGAAGATGTTGTACTTACTTGCGAAAGGCGGGGTCCTTTCGTAACAGTGTGTTACCTCTTTGAAGGAGGCCAGTACATGGCCGACAAATTCAATTTTTTCCTCCGAAACGGCCCAGATGACCATGGCATTGTGAGGGAAGCCTGCCTTCTGATGTCTCAGAATGGCTCCAAACTTTCTGATCGTGCCTTTTGTCATGAGGCCGCGGATGGTTGCAAGCACTTGTTCTTCGGAAACACCCAACTTCTCTGCAATGCTTTTGAAGGGCCTCTTTTCGATGGCGATTTCCTGCTGGACGCGCATTGATATTTTCTTTTCCAGCTCCGTTAACATGGTAACTGTCCCACCAGTTTTACGCTTCATTCCATAGGCACAGAAGTCTTTGACCGGAGAGACTTCTTTTCCGCCTGCATGTGTTTGAGCTTCAGCGTCTTTTCCTTGGCCCGCCTTGAGCGGCGGCGTTTCTGACGCCTTGTCTTTTCAGCCTGCTGCCTTTCTGCCTCTACCGCTCCCCGCTTGATTCTCTCTATTCGGTCGAGAAGCAGGCGCCTCGCCATGAAGCGGTTTAAGGCCTGAGATCGAGACTGCTGGCACTTAACTGAGAGCCCCGACGGTATGTGCACAAGTTGGACACAGGAAGACGATTTGTTGACCTTCTGCCCGCCTGGACCTGATGACCGGACGAATGTCTCCCTCAAATCCTCTTCGATAACTCCGAGGCGCTCCATGCGCTCGCGCATTCCCTTTTCTTTCTCCGGTGACACATTAAAGAGGCTCATGGGCTATACTAAATGCATAATTCGACCACATCACCGTCCTGAAGGACGTAGTCACGCTGCACCATCTGGCCGTCGCGAACTGATTTGCCCCAGGCCCTGGCGTATTTCAATTTATGAACAAAGTCGTTGTGAACCTTACCTGCCAGATCTGCCAGAGTGCTTCCTAAGGGCACCACAAACGGGGATTTTTTGTCTGCCTCTTTGCCGGGAGGCTTGGTGTATACCCTGATGATTCCCGAGAATTCATAAAGCTTATCCAGGAACACCAGGATGTTCTGGCACGTGCGGGTCGAAATACCTATACAGGGTAATTTAATGCCCGAGAGTTCCAAGAAGATGTCCAGGGTTTCTTTATCTGCCGTCCGGTCCATCTTGTTGACGGCGACGAGCATCTTCTTTATCCTAGGCGGTTTTCTTAGATCCTCGGGGATTGTGCATGCTTCAGAATAAATGCGAAATGAGTGGAGGATGTGGAGGGTTTCCTCCAACTGATCCATTGGGTCTGCAGTGAGGTCAAGCAGAATGACCACAATGTCTGCGCGGCGGATCAGATCGACCAGGCCGGGCTCCGTATAATCTTTTGTGAGGGGAGGGGTGTCTATGAGTTGGAACTGGATGTTTTCGTACTGCGCCATTCCCGGCGTCGGTCTTTGTGTGGTGTGGGGGAAGTCTGCAACCTCAGGCGAGGCATTCGTTATCAATTTAACGAGCGATGACTTGCCCGTGTTGGGAGGCCCGATAATAACGGTTTGGGCCGGCCCCTCTTTCTCAATGTCATAAGCCGTCTTCTGTCTGGAAATGCCTTTTTTCTTCTGAGCCTGGTCTTTTAATTTTGAGATGCGTTCACGCAGCATCGCCTTGAGCTTGTCTGTGCCCTTGTGCTTCGGCATGATGGCAAGCATCTCTTCCAGCGCCTCGATTTTATCTTCCGGTGTCTTAGCTTGCCGGAATCTCTGTTCCGCTTCGAAATACTGCGGAGGTAGATTGGCTGGCATTATCTCTTATCTCCTTGGAATCCGCTGCAACCGCGAACAAGTATTTTCGTACTCAGGTGTGAAAGTCAAGTTGAATTTACTAAAAATCATGATATTGTAAACATGCTGTATCTGATAATGCATTGTAGCTCAAGGGGCCGTCGATATGAAGAGGTATTGTCACGTTATCTTCATGAGGAAGTAATGTATGTTCAGCGCCCATCTAATCAATGATCCCTTCGGTGACCCGGGGGTATATATCGAATTCAGGCATAAACGGAGAGCGCTTCTCTTCGATCTGGGGGATCTTCACAATCTCAGCCCGAGAAAACTTCTTAAGATCAATCATATCTTCGTTTCTCACACCCATATGGATCACTTTATAGGATTCGATTATCTGCTCCGGGTGTGCCTGGGCCGTGACTGTCACATCTCCATCTTTGGCCCCCCCGGCTTCCACCGCCAGATGGAGAATAAGATCAATGCCTACACATGGAATCTCGTGGAAAACTACACCAATGATTTCGCTCTCCATGTCACGGAAGTGCATCCGGAACATAAATTACTCAGAAGCTACCACTGCCGGAGAGCATTCGAACCTGAAATCGAAGATACAGATGTGACATCTTCGGGCATTCTCGTCCAAGACAGTTCTTTTGCAGTCAAAGGGGAATTCCTCGATCATAAGATTCCTTGTCTCGCGTACAGCTTTGAAGAAAAGAGCCGCGTCAACATAAAGAAAAATGCCTTGCTGGAAATGGGGCTTCCCGTCGGTGCATGGCTGATGGACTTGAAAGACCGGATTCTTCGCGGTGATCCCGATGGCACGCCCGTGCGCGTGTGGTGGAAGGAAGGTAAACAGGAAGGGGGAGAAAGATTCATTCCCTTAGGTGAATTGAAAGCGACTATCGTGAAAATGACGCCGGGGCAGAAGGTAACCTACATTACTGATGCCGTCTACAACGAGGATAATGCTCGACGGATTGTCGAATTGGCTTATGGTTCCGACCTGATGTTCATAGAAGCCACTTTTCTCCACGAAGATGCGGACAAAGCCGCTGATAAGCATCACCTCACGGCGCGTCAGGCCGGTGAATTGGCGCGCAGGGCGGGGGTGAAGAGGATCGCTCTTTTCCATTTTTCACCGAAATATAAAGGGACTGGGGAGCTTTTGGTCGAGGAGGCTATGGCGGCATTTAATGGCCGAGGGGCTTGAGAATTGTCTTTGACCATTCTGGAGTTGCGCTGCCGCTGTGACGGCAATTGAAGCTCAAAGACGGTCTGCAGGTTTTGAAACTTCCCCCGTCAGATCTTTTTTATCTGAAAGCCCTCAAGCTTGATGGCCACGGAACGTTGAAGGAGCTCTATGGATATGGCAAAGAGTTCTTTGCTGAAGTCCGTGCTGATAACCACTCCTTCAATGCCAGTGAAAGGTCCGTCTATGATCAGGGCGGGCTCTCCAACCTTCGGGTACTGGATTTGCTGGACTTCTACTTTCGATTGGATTATTCGCTGGATTGCTTCTATCTTGGCATCGGGAACCGGTATGGGTTCACCCCCTTTCGGGTTTCCGAGAATCCGGACGACGCCGAAGGTTTTGAGGACATTCAACTTCGTTTTGCTATCCAGGGAGAAAAGTTCCACGAAGAGGTACCCGGGGAACATGGGGATTTGAATCTTCTTTCTTCTATCCTTCCGTCGGCTCCACGTCTCTATTTTGGGCAGGAAGGCGTTGATCGATTTAAGGACAAGACCGGCATACACACGGTCTTCATGGCGGCTTCGCGTATGAACAGCGTACCAAGGCATAATGGATTCCTTAATCAGTCTCTTTCTTCAGGCATCCTATCTGGGGCTTTTTTATCTACAATAATCCTGACATTTTTTCAATGGTGAAATCGTGCGTAGACTGAGGATCGCAGGTGTTGTACTTTCCCTGGGCGAGGGAGAAGAGGTACTTAAAGGAAGAGTCGCATCCATTCTCCGTATTCCGGTTGAACTTGTTTCGTCTTTCGCGGTGGTCAGGAAATCAATCGATGCAAGGAGAAGCAAACCGCCTCGCTTCATTTACACTCTCGATTGCACTGTGCCGGACGGCGCCGCTTTGATGAGCAAAGAAGGTGTAAAAATAGAGGTGCTCATGGAGAGGATGGAGCCGCGCCGCTCTCCAGCGAAGATCAAGACATCCAAGAGACCAGTCATCATTGGATGTGGGCCGGCGGGTATCTTCGCAGCCCTGACCTTGGCAGAGAGGGGAATTCCTGCACTGCTTCTCGACAGAGGGAAAAGCGTACCGGAGCGCGTAGCGGATGTCCAGTCCTTCTGGGAGAGGGGGATTCTGAATACAGAAAGCCACGTCCATTTCGGGGAAGGCGGAGCGGGCACATTTTCTGACGGGAAGCTTACAAGCCGGCTTAAGAACCCGTATACGGCGTGGATCAAAACGCGGTTTGTAGATGCAGGAGCTCCGTCTGAGATTTTGACAGATGCAAAACCCCACATAGGGACGGACAGGCTGCGGGATGTAGTGATCAACCTCAGAAAGAGGCTTGTAGAACTGGGCTGCGAGGTTCGTTTTGAAGCCAAGGTGACAGATTTCTTGCTGCATGGCGGCAAGGTGGAGGGGGTTGTTGTCAGAGACAATGAAGAAATAAGAACGGATCACCTGATTCTGGCTTCCGGGCAGAGCGCCGAAGACACTTACGGCAGGCTGTATGAACTGGGTGTGCATCTGGAGCCAAAGCCATTCGCCATCGGGTTCCGCGTGGAACATCCGCAGGAATTAATCGAGGCAATCCAATATGGTAAGTGGCGTGGACATCCGGACCTGCCGCCGGCGGATTATATTCTTACGGCCAGACTTCCTCATATGAAGCGGTCCGTTTATACGTTTTGCATGTGCCCCGGTGGATCCGTCATCGGATGTAGTTCTGAGGAAAGAACGATTGTCACCAACGGCATGAGCCGTTACCGGAGAGACAGTTCTTACGCCAACAGTGCCATCGTAGTTGCCGTTCATTGCGAAGATTTCAAAGATACGGCACACCATCCCCTCTGCGGCTTGGTCTTCCGCAGGCAATGGGAAAAGAAGGCCTTTGTCCTGGGTGGAGAAAATTATCATGCCCCCGCTCAGCGTTTGGTGGATTTTATGAAAGATTCTGAAGGGACAGTTGTCAAGGGGACGAGCTTTTTACCTGGCGTGAAACCTGCGTTGTTGAGTAAGTGCCTGCCTGTTTTTGCAATTGAGGCGTTGAAACAGGGGATGGCAGAGTTTGATAGAAAGATGCGGGGATTTATTACAGAGGAGGCGATGCTGATCGGTGTTGAGACAAGAACATCGTCGCCGGTCCGGATATTGAGAGGCACGCACGGTCAGAGTCTCAGTGTCTCTGGGCTCTATCCCTGTGGTGAGGGAGCCGGATATGCGGGTGGAATCATTAGTTCCGCCTTGGACGGAATCAAGACTGCCGAAAAAATTGCTTCATGAGGAGACTGGCAACACAATAGGCTGTTTGCATTCATGAACTCTCCATGATAGTTTTCCATGGAGGCTGTTTAGTAAAATAAATTTTTTTGCAGGGCGGGTATTCTAGCCCGGGAAATGGATTATGAAAAGAATAACGCTTTTTTTTGTCATCATAGCCGTACTAACCATTGGATCATCCCCTGTGACTGAGGCGGCAGCACAGGATAAACACTTCACCAGTCCTACCATAGATGCAGAATTCGTATTGATTCCGGGAGGGACACTTATGATGGGAGATACGATGCAGCACCAGGTCATCATCAGCAAACCCTATTATATGCAGGTGACAGAGGTGACTCAGGGGCAGTGGCGGAAGGTGATGGGGAACAATCCATCGTTATTTAGTGCCTGCGGTGACAACTGCCCGGTGGAAAATATTTCCTGGGTTGATGTCCAGGAATTCATCGGACGCCTCAACCAGAAAGAGGGGATAAACAAATATCGCCTGCCCACTGAGGCGGAGTGGGAGTTTGCCTGCAGGGCGGGCTCGTCATCGAAAGGCACACCTGGCGTCAAGAAAGATGAGTTCGGAGACCATGCTTGGTATGATGCTAATTCGGATAGAAAGACACATCCTGTGGCCATGAAGAAGCCCAATGCCTGGGGTCTTTACGACATGCACGGAAATGTCTTGGAATGGTGCCAGGACTGGTACGATGATTATCCGGAGGTCAAGGTGAAAGACCCGAAAGGCCCTTCGTCCGGGCAGCACAAGGTCTTGCGGGGCGGGTCATGGCTCGGCAGTGCGACGACCTCACAGTGCACTTTTCGCAGCGAAGACTACGCCGTTGTGCGGTCCAATGACATCGGATTTCGCCTTGCCAGGGATCTCGAATTCTAAACCTTAAACCCCGACCCCTATATTTTCTTGAACATCGTCTTATCGGCGCCGCAAACTGGGCATCTCCAGTTGGCCGGCAGTTTCTCGAAGGGTGTACCGGCCGGAATGCCCTCCGAGGGATCTCCCTCTTCCGGGCCGTAGATATACCCGCAGATTTCGCAGAGATACTTGGACACGGGAAGAGAGTCTCTTACTGACTGAGCATTCGCCCCTTCAGGATTGCCAGAAATGATGAAAGACAAAAGCCCGAAGAAGGTCAAGGCTGTTGATTTTATGAATTGGCGACGGTTCAGGCTGCCCCATGTTTTTTTCATGGCATGTCCTCCGCCGGCATTACAATCGGCGGCTTACTTTGTTGCCCGATACCATCTTGTCCTGCCGGTCAACCAGTTTGGTATCCCGATCCTATCGTTTTCGGCATCGTAATAGTACGCGCTACCCTTGAATGGATCAAACACCTGTATGATGGGGAACTCTATTACCTTCGTTTTCTCGAGGGCCAGTCCGTTTATTACAGCCGTATTCTTTACAATCTCCCAGCAGGCAGCCGCGTTCACCATGGAAACGAATATCTTGCAGTTCCTGGGCGCGATCTCCCGGCTCTGCACCCTCTGCAGAGTCTCCGGATAGAGCTTTTCAGTCCTCCCAGGGAACATGTAAATCTTCATGTATTTCGGCAGGAGGGCCTCGTAGTCGACATCCCGGACATCAACATGCTCTACGCCGAACTTCCCCACGCCTTCGATTGAGACGTCGCCTTCATGGGTTACTGTGCTTACGACCCAACAGTTTGAGGTGCCGGGGCCGATGACCATCCGTTTCCGGAGGCGTTGGCATACCCGCGCGATCACGAAGTTCGCCTCGGGATCCGATGTGCCCGGGGCGACAATGTCCACAGCCGAAATGATTTCATGAAGCCATTTCTCGTCATTACGTGTAACTTTCCTGCCATAGGCGGTCACGCTGCAGCCGGGGTTGACCTTCTCCAGATACTCCTTCCATGCCTCCGTCTTGACCCTGCCGACATATTCCGGCGTCAAGGGAATGCGGTTGAGATTAGTCGCTTCAACCACATCGAAATCTACAATGACAAAATGCTGGTACCCTACCCGCAGGAGGAAATCGAGAACCGCACCGTTTCCCCCCGCTCCCACCACAAGGACACGTGTTTTTCCTATGGCGGAAATCAGCCCCTTCGTAAAATTGACAATGCCTTGCTGTCTATCGACGATAGCTTCCCAGGTCATGAATACCTTCTCGATTAAGAATTCCTTTATGCTATCTTTTCTCGCATATATGCGATTCTCGGATCATTCAGGAACTCCGGGGCCCGCTGCCTTTCTGAAGTACTCCATTAGCACGGCGACAGAGTCCGAATCTGCGCCGGACAGGGCTTGTGACTTGCGCGCCCCGAAATAATCCACATCGTCGGCAGTTATGGGCTGTCTATTTCTGCGGATCCAGTTAACCATGGTCTCTGCCTCTTCATTCTGGAAAAACCACCGGTGAAGATTCCTCTTGCCCTTAAATCGGCCGTATCTCTCGGCATAACGGCGTTCCATCGTTTCCAGATCCATTTTTGCAAAGAGCACCTGTTCGCCCGTTTTGGGACTTTGCCGCGACTCTGGAAAGACCTCGTCAAACAGAAGAATCTTTGAGTAAAAATCGGTATGATGTGCCATGACCGATGCAACGATATCTGTATTATGGAACAGACACGTAGCAGTGAGGTGGACAAATCTGTAAAGGTGCATCGTGAGATCGACAGTCCTGTGGTCGATTCGCTCATCGACACTCAGCGAAAATATCTCGCTGAGCCGGCGACCGGCATTCCTCAAGACCGCAAGCCTCTCTGGAAAGATCAAATCCGCCGGGAGACCCAGCTTCGAATCGGGAACTATGCTGACTGTGCCAACCGCCTGTCCGGCCTTAGTGGCGAGAAAAGTCACCGTGTATGGATGCAGGTGATGGATAGTGCACCACAACTCACTATCCCGGTTAGGCCTCAAGGCATATCCTTTGCCGAGATAGATGTCACGAACGAGCTTAAGTGCCTTCTCGCGGAGCGGTTGTGTGTTTGCGACAAAAATGATCCAGTCATTCTTCGGCCCAAACCGGTATTCATTCTCTTCAAGTAACCCGCCGGCCAATACGCTTTCTCCTTAAACTCAAACCTGTCTTATAATGCGTATATAAGAAAGGTGCTTGCATGTCAATAATGGTGTATTACAGAGTACATGATACAGGATTTTCATTGACAGACAAAAACTCCCTGATATACTCGTTTCAACCAGTAAAACGAAAATGTTATTAAACAAGGAGGGAATATGCGTATACTAAAAATCATAATTATCCTTTCAGCAGTGTTGTTTGTTTTTTCCAGCGTAGCCCTTGCCCAGCAGATGTCCAACCCCTATGGTCCGAACATAAGCCTGGCGACTGCCAAGAGTGTGGCTGCCGCAGCGGCAGCGGAAGCGATGAAGATGAAGGTAAACGTTGTAATCACCGTTGTGGATACGGGCGGCAATCTTCTCTATCTCGAGCGGTTCGATGTTGTCCAGTACGGTAGCATTGATGTGGCTCTCCACAAGGCCAAGTGCTCTGTTGCTTTCAAGAGACCGACGAAGGCCTTCGAGGATACCATAGGAAAGGGAAATACTGCATATCTGACCCTGGACGGCATCAGCGCAATTGAAGGCGGCGTGCCCATCATACAGGATGGTAAAATCATCGGCGCCATAGGCGTGTCGGGCGGTTCAGCAGCCCAGGATGGCCAGGTAGCGACTGCCGGAGCCAAAGTAATCAAATAACGTTCAAAAGTTTCACGAGCGTTCGCGCTATTCTTGAAGCAGAAGGTGAGGTCTATTTGAAGGCCCCCCTTTTTCTCCTGTAAACGGAAGCGGGATCCAGCGACGTATTGTTCTCGATGTATATCAGGAACGTTTCAGTGGCAGTTTGCCGTTGGCTTTATTGAGAATGCGGGCAATATCCCTTTCAAGTTGATCGAAACAATCCATGAGCTCCTTGGCTTCATCAGTCAGGTGCATTCCGTGTTTAACGCTGTCCATCTCCACAAGCTTCATCCCCAGCCTCTCTTCTGATGCCCTGATCCTCCCCCATGCGGCCCTGTAAGACATTTTTAATTTCTTTGCCGCCGCATTGAGACTGCGGCATTCTTCAACAGCTTTGAGTAACCCGTCGCGGCCGGGCCCAAAAATAACGCGGCCATCACGCTCCAGCCATAGCTTGTGTTTGATTTGCACTGGTGTCTCTCCGTGAGCAGAAAAAAGAAGTGAAACACATAGTGATTAAAACTAACATGATAGAATCTTCAGTGGCAAGTCATTTATCATTCTGATGTGTCATAAATGACATAACCATATGAAATCATTATCTTATTACAAAGAAAAGATTTGACAATAAGTCGTGAATAGACTAAATTCACGTTCCAGATAAGCGATTCATATGAAAGGTACAAAACGTAGTAATATTGTTAGAGTTCTTCCACAGGTAATCATATCTGGTTGTTCCATTAAGTATCAAGTCAAACGAGATGCAGAGGACAATTTATGAAGAAAGCTGTTTTTCTGATCTTACTTCTTACTGTTTTTAGTCTTGTTTTTTCCGGAATAATCCTCGCGCAGGCCAAAAAGCGCGGTGCTGTTGCCGCGACTGGGGTTTCCCTCTGGGATTATCTAAAGAAACAGGCGTATGCAAAGAATTGGCAGATGTGGCCGGGAACGACGGGCATGTATGAGGGGCCGGAGCCTCATGGGGCATTTCTGACAACCTATGTCAATGATGTGGCATTGAAGTCCATAAGCGCCAAAAAGGGTAAGTTCGCTGACGGGGCAATAATTGCCCAGGATAATTTTTCCAAGGATAAAAAGCTGAAATTTATTTCTGTCATATACAAAGTTAAAGGATATAACCCGCAGGGCGGTGACTGGTTCTGGGTGCAGTACAAGCCCGACGGAAGGATTGAGTCGGAAGGGAAGATCGATGAATGCATAAAATGCCATGAAGCCCAGAAAGGGAATGATTATGTTTATACGGGCAAACTTAAATAGACAGACGGCAGACGGCAAATGGTAAGGAGGCGCCGGCAGTCCGTCTTGGGTATTATAGAGTTTGCATTCTAATATAAATGAACAGAACGGAGGTTAAGTTATGGATGGTAAGGAAAAGAAGTTGCCTGATCTGTTCCAGAAGGAGACGAGCCGACGAGGCTTCTTGAGAGGCACAGCAGCGGCAGCGGGCAGCGCCGTCGCCATCGTCACAGTCGGAGGTTTTACTGCCAAGGCTGCCCACGCGCAAGCCGTAGCGCCTGCGCCGAAGAAAGCATTGATGAAGTATTTGTTTGCCGAGAGGGAGAATTGCACAGGGTGCAGGGCGTGTGAATATGCCTGTTCTGTTTTTCATACAGGTATTGTAAGGCCCTCTGTGGCAAGGATTCACGTGATGAAGTACAAGGATTCCATAGATGTCCCGGTCTTATGCTGGCATTGTAACGATACGCCGTGCGTTGCCGTCTGTCCCACGACTCCTAAATCGATAACACCTGATCCTGATCACAACGGGATGATTTTGAATGAAAAGACATGTCTGGGCAGAAAGTGCCTCAAATGCAAGGAAGCCTGTCCGGCGCAGTTCGTCAATGTAAATCCTGACACGGGTAAGCCCCTCATGTGTGACATGTGCGCTGGCGATCCGGCCTGTGTGAAGGCCTGTATCGCCCAGTCTGGCGATCCCCAGGGGCCCTGTCTCAGGGCAAGCAAACTTGGCTTTGGCGTCAATTTAGCTTTCAGGGGTGTGACGCCGGACCAGGCGGGTAAGGATTTACTGGATCTCATCTTCTATCCCAGTGTCGACGGGAAGAGACTCACCCCCGCTAAGACTAAAAAGACGAGGAGGTCGTAACCATGGCAGCACCAAACGGCGGATGCTTCGGAAAAGTTCTTGAAATAGATTTAAGTAAACAAACATACAAGGCCCGCGAAGTTCCCGATGAGATTTATCAGAAGGCCATCGGTGGAAGCGGGCTGGGGGCATATTTTGCGACCACTGAATACAAGGCTCACAAAGACCCTCTGGCCGAAGATGCTTTCATATATGTCGGCCCGGGGCCTCTCAACGGAACCTTCTGTGTTTCCACGCGCACGAGTTTCGCACACATGAGTCCCTACACCGGCTTCATCTCCCACGCGGAGGCAGGTGCCCATTTCGGCAACGAAATCAAATGGGCCGGCTGGGACGGCATCTACATCAAGGGACGGTCGAAGAAGCCTGTGTGGCTCTCCATTGTTGACGACAAAGTGGAATTCAAGGATGCTGCAAAGATATGGGGCAAAGATACGGAAGAGACGCACGAAGCGATCCTCAAGGAAATGAAGGACCCCTATGCCCGGACGGCAGTCATTGGCCAGGCCGGCGAGAGCCAGGTTCCCTTCGCCTGCGTGATTGTGGAGCGTTTCCGCGCCGCCGCCAGAAGCGGCACGGGCATGCTCATGGGGAACAAAAAACTGAAAGGCCTCGCTGTCAGGGGCTCCAAGGCCGTGCCTGTTGTTGACAACGCGAAATTCATGGAAATGGCGAACTACGCCAAGAACGTTGCCATAGATAGGGAGTGCTGGCAGGGCGTCAAGAGATGGGGAACTGCCGGTCTTTTAGAGTTGAAGCACTACGTTGATGGATCTCTCGTCACAAAGAACTACCAGACAACCTGGTATCCTGACATCGTAAAGATCGGCGCTGAAGAGGCGAACCGGAAGTTCTGGAAGCGGCACGTGGCCTGCAACCACTGCCCCATCCATTGCATGAAACTGGGCGTGATCCGTGATGGAAAATACAGGGGCATGATTGCGGAGGGTCCCGAATATGAGTCCGGAGGACTCCTGGGAAGCAATCTCGGAATGACTGACTTCAAATCCATGATGGCCCTTATCGAGGCCTGCGATGCTTATGGTATGGATAATATCTCCACGGGAGGAATCCTCGGATTCACTACAGAACTGCTTGAGAGGGGAATCCTGAAGCCTTCCGACCTCGACGGTCTCAAACCCAAATGGGGTGATGGCGATACCTATCTGCAGCTCATCCGGAAGATAGCCTATAAGGAAGGCAAGGCCGGGAAGCTTCTGTCCAAGGGTGTTAAGAAGATGGCAGCTGAAATCGGCAAAGGGTCCGAGTTATATGCTGTCCAGTTAAAGGGGAAGGAACTCGCGGCGCACGACGCGCGCGGTGACAAGGCTAGGGCTTACAGCTACGCCTTGGGCTCCTGCGGCGGTGATCATCACGAGGGCGCCTCCACGCGGGCCCTCGTCATTTTTGCCATGATCAATTCCCTCTGTACCTGTTCTTTCGCGAGCGCCCTAATCTGGGGCGGCGAAAACGCGAAGATCACCGTGGGCATGCTGAATCCGCTCTGCGGCTGGAAGATGACGGAAAACGACTACTGGACGACAGGGAAGCGGATTCTAACCATGGAGCGCGTTTTTAATGTGAGGGAAGGCATGAGCCGCGAGGATGACCGTCTGCCGAGGCGCATGATGACAGAAAAACTTCCTGCAGGGCCGAAGAAAGGGGCCATCTTCACCGAGGAAGATACGAGGAAGATGCAGGATGAATTCTACAGCTTCCTTGGATGGGATGTAAAAGGTATCCCGACAGAAGAGACATTGAAGGCCTACGGGCTGGAATATGCGATTGACGATATCGCCCGGGCCCGCAAGGAGTACAATTTGTAGAAAAGCGATTTGAACCAACGGGGGCGGGTGAAATTTCACCCGCCCTTGCTTTTTTTGGCTGCGTAGTGTAGAAATTGATATCCCTCCCCACGAAGGGAGGGGAATTTTTTTATGGGATGTAGTGCAGAGTTTCGAGTCTGCCTTGTGATACAACCCCTGCATAGCACGGATCGTTTTTGGGGTGTAATAAATAAAGGTAATCGTCTCTCATGAGTTTTTCAAGAAGGGATGCGCTTTATATACTCATAAGCGGCGCCGTTTCCACCCTTATTTTTACATCTTTTAAGATCAGTGTTGCCAAAGCATTACCCCGCCCACCCGGTGCACTCATCGAACCGGAATTCCTCAAGTACTGTACACGGTGTTACCAGTGTATAGATGTGTGCCCTGCCGACGCTCTTCATCCGGCAGGTATTTCCGGCGGCATTCCTAATTTCGGGACACCGGTCCTCGACTGGAAGAAGTGCATATTCTGCATGAACTGCATCAGGACGTGTCCTACGGGGGCCATAAAGAGAATCTCCCGAGACGATATCGATATTGGCAATGCCGTAATCAACCATGGCACGTGCCTTACTTGGTCTGGGCAGAAGAAGTGCGACATATGCTACAACGCCTGCAGGTATGACGCGATCAACTTGGAAAAAAAGATTTACCCGGTAGTTCTCGAAGATCCCTGCACCGGCTGCGGGGCGTGTGAGAGAAGGTGCCCGACAAATCCTAAATCAATCGTCGTATATTACGATAAGGTCAAAAGGTTCCCGCCGCCTGAAAAGGGGATTTACGCGCGGCTTCCCGATGAGTCAGGAAAGAAGCACGGTGAGGAGGATTTCAAAGACTGGTTTGTGGAAAGGATCAAGAAGCTCGGCAAATCCTACGGCATCATTAAAGAAGAGGAAAATGAGTAAATGAAAAGCGGGAATCTATCTCCTGTTTTGATTATTGGCGGCGGTGTCGCCGGAATTGGTGCCGCTCTCGACCTTGCCTCGTGCGGCTGTGCAGTTCATCTGGTGGAGAGCGGCCGTGTCCTCGGCGGCCAAGTCGCCAAGCTGGACAAACTCTACCCCACGGATCACTGCGCCTTCTGTCCCCTCTGGACGGATGTCAAAAAGCTGAGGGAACATTCTTTGATTACCGTCCATACATCTACAGAGGTGAAAGAGCTCAAAAGAGTCGACGGCCTCCTGCATGCGGTCATGGTAAGAAGACCTCCGGTTATTGATGAAAGCCTCTGCGTTTTCTGTGGTAAGTGCGCAGATGTTTGTCCCGAAACTGCAATTCGGACTTCAGGTGAACACGTTTATCCCCCTTCTTACTTGGTTAGAGAGGAGATTTGCAGCGGCTGCGAAATGTGCGTAAAGATATGCCCCACAGGAGCCATCGATTTTCAAAGGATAGAAGAGATCATTGAACTCATGGTTGACGATGTCATATGGGCCTCCGGTTTTACCGAGGTGGATCTGGCACCGCTTCCGGAATTCGGCCTGGGAAAACATCCGGACATCATGACGGCAATGCAGTTTGAGGACTGGACGGCAGAAGCAGGAGTAAATAAAGGTGCAATTGTAAAGAAATCAAACGCGTCGGCCCCCCAGAACATTGCCTTCATTCAATGTGCAGGTGCAAGGGATCAGAGGCTGCTCTCATACTGTTCCGCCGTCTGCTGCATGCATGCCCTCAAGCAGGCTCAATGGGCGATGAGGCGGAATCCCGAGATTCAGTGCGTTGTCTTCTATACCGATCTCCGTACGGTGGGACGTGACTATTACGAGTACTCCCTGCGTAACATAAACGGGAGCCCCGTGAGACTTATAAGAGGGAGGCCTTCTCTCATCTATCCGCTGCCGGGGAGGGAAGGCATAGCAGTAAAGTTCGAAAATACCATTACCCAAAAAAGGGAAATATGGAAATTCGATATGGTGGTCCTGAACGGTAATATCGCGTCTTCCCTGAAAAAGAAGGTTCAGGACAAATATTTTTTACCCGCTCTTTCAGGCGATGGCTTTGTTAATCCGGAAGCGAACGGGATTTCCCGTTTTTCCTGCGGCTTCAGTGCAGAGCCGGCGGACGTGGCGGAATCGGCCATTCGGGCATCCTCCGCCGCTGTTAAGTCTATACTTGCAAAAAAGAATAGGTAGAAAATGTCAGGAATCGGAGTTTTTCTCTGCAGATGTTTCGGTGAAGTCAATCGAGTGGTTGATCTCGATTCTTTGCAGAAAAAATCTGAGGGGAGGCCATACGTCGTTTCTTCCTCTATTTGCGAATCCCTCTGTCTTGTGGATGATGTTGAGAAAATGGCCTACCGCATCAGAGAGTCCGGCGCGGGAAAAGTTCTGATCGGCGGATGTTCCCATCTGGCAAAGGGCGGTGCAATTATCGACGGTCTTAGGAAGCGGGGAATAAAACGTTCCGCTATAGGTCTGGTTGATCTGAGAGAGGCGTGTGCATGGATTCACCGGGATGATCCGGTAAATGCAACGGAGAAGGCATGGGACCTGATCAGGATGGAGATCGCAGCCCTTAATTACCGGCGCGAATCGGATGATGTCACGGTGAGTGTATGTCCGGAAGCAATGATTATCGGTGCCGGTCCGGCGGGAATTTCCGCTGCGCAAACACTCGCGCAATTGGGTTTCAAGGTGCATCTTATTGAGAGGGGATCAAATCCCGGAGGAATGCTGAACCTGATTTCCCGTGTATATCCGTCCGATGAGAAGGCGTCCGAAAAAAGAAAGGTGTTCGTTGATGAAGTGGAAAAAAATCCTCTTATCCATTTCTATCCGAAGTCGAAGATAAATTCCATTACGGGCTTTGCCGGCAACTTCAGGGTGCAGGTCTCTTCCTCTGCAGGCGAACGGAGGCTCCGGGTAGGGGCCTTGATCCTGGCCTCTGGCGCAAGGGTGTGGCTTCCCCATGGCCTTTACAGATATGGCAAGCTGAAGAATGTAATTACACAGATGGAACTGGAAAGGCAATTCATCAAGGGTCCGCGCGAGGCGAAGGCAACTGTCTTCATTCAATGCGTCGGCGCCAGGAGTCATGAAAGGGCCTATTGTGCCACCATATGCTGTCCGTCGAGCCTGAAGAACGCTGTAAGAATAAAGGAAGAAAATCCTGATGCAAAGGTGTTTATCCTCCATCGCGATATCATAACGCCGGGGAGCATCCTTGAGGCCTATTACAGAAACGCCCTCTCCAAAGGCGTTCAATTTATCCGTTTCGATGAGACGAAGCCTCCGGAAATCCTGGGAACGGAACATGTGGAGGGTGTAGAGGTTTTCGACAGTATCAATGGGACAAAGAGGACGCTTGGTTGCGATCTTGTCGTTCTGAGTACGCCCCTCATCCCCAATGACGATAACATGAAACTCGCCGGGATGCTCGGTCTGCGACTTGACCGCTACGGTTTTTTCTCGGAAATCTATCCCCTCCATCCCCTGGAAACAACGGTGGATGGCGTTTTCATCTGTGGCTCTGCCAGGTGGCCAGTGTCATCGGATAATGCAATAGTACAGGGAGAAGGAGCCGCCGCTAAGGCCGCTGCGCTGTTAGGGAAGGAAACCGTTTCTGCCCTGTCGCTCAGCCGCATTCCCGGAGAGAAATTCGGCCATGCTTCGGTCGATGCCGAAAAGTGTACAGGGTGTGGCAATTGTGCGGCTGTCTGTCCTTTTGATGCGTGCCGTCTTCAGAAGATGGGCGGGAGGTGGGTAAGCAGGATCAACAAGCTCCGGTGCAAGGCCTGCGGTAACTGCGTATCCGTCTGCCCTAACGGAACAGTGCAGTTGCCTGAGCAGGATTACCGGGCCGTGGCAGCGATGATTAGAGAGGCTTTTGGCGAAGAGACGGCTTTATGAAAATTTTGATTTTTGCGTGCAAATGGTGCGGCCTAATCGGCGCCGATGCCGCAGGGAAGAAGAGGATGCAGCTTCCGCCGCAGTTCCGGGTAATTCCTGTGGAGTGTGCCGCCCTTGTCGAGCCTGATGCGGTTATCCGCGCTCTTGCGGGCGGAATGACGGGAGTGGCCGTCTTAGGATGCCATCTGGGGGGATGCCGGTTTAACGGTGCGAATCACGCGGCCGTAAAACGGTTGGAGCTCCTGAAGTCGCTGTTGGAAGCGACAGGAATCGGCGGCAAGAGACTGTTGATCAGTTTCGGGACGGCCCATGAGGATCACCAGTACGCGGAGGTCGTGAAAACATTCTTTGAAGAATTGAAGGGAATGCCGTCCACAAGTGCGTGGATGCGTTGAACGTGGAGCAAGACTTTGGTTCTGCCGGCAATAGGCAGACCCGAAGGTCTACACTACATTGATAAATGAATATGCTGGAAAAAGTAAAAAACATAGCGAGTAATATCTTAACAGAAAAGCGGGCAGACGGAGTACTCGGACTGATAAAGGGCGAATGGGATATTGTCCAGCCCCACGTCTTTGAAAGTCCGGGTAAGGTGGATGCCCTCGTCATCGAACCTAAATGGCTGGTGGCAAAAATAGCGATGGCTATCTTGCGATCTTCAATGGAGGGCTACAGGCTGGCAGTCGTTGTGCGTGGCTGCGATGAAAGGGCGCTGACAGAACTTGTGAAAAGAAACCAGATTGAGAAGGAGCGTCTGCTTACCATCGGCATTGCCTGCACAAAAGAGCAGGCGCAGGCGTGCATCTGCGACCGACCATACCCGCAAAAGCTCGATTGCGGTGATGTTGTAGCAGGTGTCGACCCTCTTGCCGTTGAGAGCTTAAAGGAACTCCTTACCGGTGACGGCCCTTCGAGAATGGGAAAATGGGCAAGCATACTGAAGAGATGCATCAAGTGTTACGGATGCAGGAACTCGTGCCCCATTTGTGTCTGTATGCCCTGCAAACTGGAAGATCGAGTCTGGGTTGAGACGGGTGTCATACCTGCCGAGGTAATGTCCTATCACCTGATCCGGGCGTTTCACCTGTCTGACACGTGCGTGGCATGCGGGGCGTGCCAGGAGGCCTGCCCGGTAAATATTCCGCTTCTTGCCCTCCAGCTGTCCATGCGCGAGATGCTCCGTGAGACCTATGGCTACGAGGCGGGGCTTGATCCGGAAAGAAAGTCCCCGATCCTGTATGATCTGTGCAAAGAGCCTGCAAAGGGGCAGGCGCTGCCGGACTGGATAAACAGCTTGAGAAGAGATGATGAGTCCTGATTTTATAAGAACAATCTGTCCCTATTGTGGGGTCGGCTGTGGCCTGGTCCTGAAGGTCGAGGACGGAAAGGTTGTCGGCACCTACCCGGACAGGGAACACCCTGTCAGTCACGGCACCCTCTGCATTAAAGGCTGGTCTGCGCACGAGTTCATTCATCACCCGGAGCGGCTGAGAACGCCTCTCGTAAAAAAGGGAGGCGCTTTCGAGAAAATCTCGTGGGATGGCGCGATAGCTCTGGCGGCGGAGAAGCTGAAAGCCACCGCTGAGAGATACGGAGGGGACGCCGTAGGTGGGCTGTCTTCCGCTAAGTGCACCAATGAGGAGAATTACCTTTTTCAGAAAATGATCCGCATGGCCTTCAAAACGAATAATGTAGACCACTGCGCGCGCCTATGCCACGCCCCCACGGCTGTGGGAATGGGTCAGACGACGGGGAGCGGCGCCATGACAAACTCCATCTCTGATCTGGCAGGTGCGGAGTGTATCCTGATCATAGGCTCCAACGCGGCAGAGAGCCACCCCATCATCATGGGCGAGATATACAAGGCTGTGGACCGTGGGGCAGCGGTGATTGTCGTAGACCCGAGAAAGACGGCGGTTGCTGAAAACGCGCGAATTCATCTGAGGATAAACCCTGGTACGGATATTCCCCTCCTCACCGGCATGATGAGGCACATTGTCGATGCTGGCCTCCATAACTCTAAATTTATCAATGACAGGATGGAAGGTTTCGATGGATTAAAAAAATTCCTCCAGTCCTGGCCGACGGAACGGGCCGCAAAAGAATGCGGAGTAGCTGAAGGAGAGATTAGAAGGGTTGCGGAGATGTACGCAAAGGCGAAAGACGCCGCTGCCGTTTATTGTATGGGAATCACTCAGCACGCCTGCGGGACGGCGAATGTTCATGCCGTCTGCGACCTTGCCATGCTCTGCGGTCAGATCGGCAAAACATTTTCCGGCGTCTATCCTCTCCGCGGGCAGAACAATGTCCAGGGTGCTTGTGACATGGGAGCCTTGCCCGATGTCTACCCGGGGTATCAGAGCGTCAGCATACCGACCGTCAACGAAAAATTTAAAAATGCCTGGGGGAGGGGGCTTTCCGGGGAACCCGGCCTTACCGTAACGGAGATGATCGGCTCTGCCGGTAGGGAGATACACGCGCTTTACATTATGGCGGAAAACCCCGTCCTGAGCGATCCCGATGTTAACCACGTGCTCCAATCCTTGAGCAAGCTGGACTTTCTGATCGTCCAGGACATCTTTCTCACGGAGACGGCGAACTTCGCCCATCTGGTATTGCCGGCGGGGTGCTTTGCCGAAAAGACGGGAACGTACACGAACACGGAAAGAAGGCTCCAACTATTGAGGAAGGCGGTGGAACCTCCAGGTGAGGCGAAGGGAGACTTCGAGATGATCTGTCTCCTTGCCAACGCTCTGGGGCTCAACTTCCGGTACGGGCATCCGGGTGAGGTTATGGAGGAAATCGCCCAGCTTGTGCCCGAATATGGCGGCATTTGCTTTGACAGGCTGGAAAAGGCGGGTTTGCAGTGGCCGTGTCCAGATCTGCAACATGAGGGGACACGATTTCTTCACGAGACTCAGTTTACACGGGGCAGGGGGCTCTTCATTGTGCCGGAGTACACGCCGCCCATCGAAAAGCCGGACGGCGAATACCCGTACTGGCTCAATACGGGCAGGATGTTTTCCCACTACCACACGGGCACGATGACGCGTCGGTCCTCTTTTCTTAACAGGGAAATGGAAAGGCCATACGCAGAGATGCACCCCGAAGATGCAGTGAAAGCGGGCATCAGAGAGGGTGAAATGATCAGGATAACGAGCAGGCGAGGCAGCATCGTCACTTCCGCGAGAATTACGAGGAGGGTTGCCAAGGGATCTCTTTTTGCACCCTTCCACTTTACCGAAGCGCGTGCCAACATCCTGACGAATCCCGCTCTCGATCCTGTTTCCAAGATACCCGAGTTTAAGGTCTGCGCTGCGAAGATCGAAAAGGAACCGAATGAAAAACGGGAAAGATAAAATTGCCGAGGCGAAGCGCGCATCTGGCGCGGATTCCTGCGTGGAGTGCGGGCGGTGCGTTGCCGCCTGTCCCATGGCGGAGATGTATGCGAATTTCTCCATTGAGATGTCGCCGCGGGGCATCATAAAGAAGACCCTGGTAGGCGATCCCGTGGTTGAAGACAAAAACATCTGGTATTGCACGGAGTGCAATGCTGGCACGGATACGTGCCCGCAGGGGGTGAGCTGTAGAGATCTGATTAGAAAGCTAAGGGAGGCAGCCGTAGATGGGAAGATCCTGGAGAATGCGAAGACCTGCAAATGCTGCGGCAGGGCCTTTGTGGCGATTCCTGTAGAGGACTTCGTCTTTGCTAGGTTAAAGGATGAACCCGCGAATGTGTTCGGAGTGCTCGATATATGTCCGCCATGCCGGCGCGAGGCCTATCTTCTGAGAAATGCATAGATGAAGGAACATCGGAATACAGTAAAGCCAATGGCTGAACAGGATTTTTCTCTCAACCTCGAGGATCTGCGGCCTCGCCTTGCGGAGAAGAAGCATCTTTCCGAGTACTTCATGCCGCGTCGTCATTCCTTTATCCTCTTTCATCCCGACAGGTGCACCGGCTGCGGCGCTTGCGAGATGATCTGCTCCATGAGGAACACAGAAAAAGTCGCGCCTGTATCTGCAAGCGTGAAGGTTGTGAGAGATGAAAAAGAAGGCAAGAACTTCTCCATACTTTGCCAGCACTGCCGCAAACCCCTCTGTCTTCCCGCCTGTCCCACAAGGGCCATCGAAAAGGGCGAGGACGGGATCGTGCGCATAGACAAACTCTTCTGCACCGAGTGCGGACTCTGTACCATGGCCTGCCCCGCAGCGGCTCCAATCAAGGACCCTGGCAGCAAGGAAATACACAAATGCGACCTCTGCGAAGGCGATCCTCTCTGCGTAAAACACTGCCCTGAGAATGCTCTCACCTTTACACGAGGGAAAGCTGTTCGCTGGATAAAGGGACTGCGTTGGACTTCTCAACTTATATCCTTCCTGCTCTTGGTCATGGTTTTTGTTGGTACGTTCTGTTACTTCAGGACTGGAAGCATCAGTTTCGCCTGTCCCACGGGGGCGCTTCAGAATATCGCATCATCGGGAACTATTGTTCTTGTCGGTTTTTCATCGGTACTGCCCCTCATTATTCTCACAGTCCTTGCAGGCAGACTCTTCTGCGGATGGGTCTGTCCTTTTGGCTTTGTCCTCGATCTTGTCGATAAGATAACTCCCAAGAAAATCGGTTGGCCATCGTTTCTCAAGAGCCGGATGATGAAATATGGTGTATTCGCGGGCGCCGTGGGGGGAAGCTATGTTCTTGGCTTCCAGGCCTTCTGCACCGTCTGTCCCATAGGGACGATCTGCCGTGCCTACGGGGTGCAGTCCTTCTTCAGGAGCGCTGAGCTGGCTATCATACCCGCCCTGGCAAGTCTTGAGATCGGTGAGAGGAGATCATGGTGCAGATATTTCTGCCCTGTTGGGGCGGTATTGGGGCTCACGGTATTATTGCGTATGATAAAAATAGTCATCGGGGCAAAGAGGTGCAAGAAATTTTCCTGCATTCAGTGCGCGGAGGTATGCCCCGTAGGTATTATTGACGCGGACAAGTTGCGTGAAGGATTATCGCCGAAAATTCCCATGACGGAGTGTATCATGTGCATGAGATGCATTGATCGCTGTCCCTACGATGCGGCGAAGATCCGCTTCCGCTGGCAGAAGGTAACGCCGGGAGAGGTCAGGAGATGAACCTCCCCCAGCCGTTTTACAATATGAAGATCGGCGTTGTCGATCTTTCCGCCTCATCAGTTCAGGTCGTTCCTGTGGATCATGAGCAGGTGGGCAGGCATCTCGGTGGGGCGGCCATGAATGGCGCTATCCTCACAGGATATGAGACTGACGCCCTGGTCTTCGGTACCGGCCCTTTGACGGGCAGTTTCGCCCCCGCGTCGTCTCTCATGACCGTGTCATTTGCCTCTCACATCTTCAACAGGATCTGCCACATCCCGCTCATGCTGCGCACGGGACCGGACATGAAATTTTCCGGTGTTGATTATCTCGTGGTGAAAGGAAATGCGCAGGAACCATCCATCCTCCACATAAGTAGTGGAAAGATCCGGATACTCCCCGCCGGAAATCTTCAGAATAAGCCTATTCCCGAGGCCATCGGAGAATTGAAAAGGGCTTATCCTGCTTTTCAGTCTTTAATTATAACAGGCCCTGTGGCTGACCGTGGCAGTTCCTATGCATCCCTCTCCATCGGTACAAATGGCAGTCTCGACAAAGCGGGCCTCGCTTTCCTGATGGCCACGAAAAACCTTAAGGGGATAATGCTTGGCGGTACTGACGGCCTTCGCTTCAACAAGGACAATCCCGATCAGGGGAAGGAACTCAAAAAAATAATCTCCAATGATAAGAATTTCAAACACAGGGGATTCTCCGCCGTCCTGAAGAATCTAGAAAACGGGAAGGATGCGGCAAAATTTCTCAAGGCAGACCGGAAAAAGGACATGGCATGCTATAACTGTCCTTCACCATGCATGACCCATGTGAAGTACTTCTGGCACGATCCAAGAAATAAGGAAACGCAAAAATCCGGGGAGGGTCTGCTGCTTCTCGATCATACGGGGTGTATCGCTCTCGCCAAAAAAGTGGGAAAGGATATCCTCCCGGTACTGCGGGCCTGCCTGCACTGGGGTCTTGATCCCGAGGCTGTTGCGGTAATGCTCCCTCAACGTCAGGCGCTGCCGGATTATCTCAATGCCATAGACAGAATCATATCTGATAATCCTCCCCGGACCATGGGACTTTCGCAAGGGCAATCCCTTTTTGGGGGAAGCATTCCTTCCATCCTCGCGGGTGGTTTGATGGAGAAGAGGGTTGGCCTTGCCATGATCCTTGGCGTCTGTCCCATATTTCTCCTTCGATTTCCGCGGATCACCGACGCTGCTCTTCTTTCCTTCATCTATACGCGGCAAGAAGACTTAAAGATCATGCAGGAGCGCCTCACCTCCGCTATCGCTTCACTCCTGTCCGCATAAGACAAACCTCTTTTGACAAAAGGGAGACCTGCCTTATCGAAGAAATCTAAAAATCATATGAGTATCAGCCGTTGACGTCAAAACGATAATGTAATAGAAGTTAGAACACAAAAAGTCAGATCAGACAGGCATCAAGAATCAGAGTCAAGAAAAGGTGTAGAAAACCGTGAGGGGGGCGGCATGAAGCGTAAAATTGGCGATCAGAAGACTGGTGCAAGGCTTAAGAAAGATTTCAAGAAGTGGCATACCGATATATACAGCTCTCAGAAAGAGCGCAAGCCCCATTTTCAAACTCTGTCCGGAATTGCCGTACAACCGCTTTACACACCTCTGGATATAGCGGATATCGACTATGTCAAAGATCTGGGATTTCCCGGATGTGAACCTTATATCCGTGGTGTTCACCCAACCATGTACCGGGGGCGGGTGTGGACGCAGCGACAACTGGCGGGCTTTGGTCCGCCTGAAGAGACGAATAAACGCTATAAATTTCTTCTTCAGCAAGGGGCGACGGGGATCAACGGCGTCTTTGATTATCCTACCCTGCGCGGATACGACAGCGATGACCCGGAGGTATACGCCGACGTAGGCCGCGGTGGCGTCGCCATTGACACGATCGAGGATATGCGAATCTTGTTTGACGGGATTGCGATCGACAAGGTCAGCGTATCACTGGTCACATGTCAACCTATCTGTAATATATCGGTGCAATCGATGTATTTTGCCAACGCCGAGCAAAAAGGATTGTCCCTGAACATATTAGCGGGAACGAGCCAGAACGATTTCCTCATGGAGACAGCCATTACAACCGCCCCGAGCGTCCTGCCGCCAAAGGCTTCATTCAAGGTGAGCTGTGATGCTGTCGAATTCTGCACGAGACATGTGCCGCGATGGAATCCAATCAGTTTTGCCGGTTATAATTACCGGGAAGCAGGATGCACGGCACCGCAGGAAGTAGCGTTCGTCATTTCTTGTGCCATTGCCTGTTGCGAGGAACTGATGAGGCGGGGTCTCGATATTGATAGCTTCGCTCCCAGACTCAGCTTTTTCCTCTCCGCGCACAATGATGTCTTTGAGGAGATAGCAAAGTACCGGGCTGCACGAAGAGTCTATCACAGAATTATGAAGCAGCGATTCGGCGCAAATGATCCACGCTCCCTGATGTTCCGCTTCCATGTGCAGACAGCAGGTGTCGCTCTCACCGCCCAGCAACCATTGAACAACATTGCCAGGGCCGCCTACCACGCCCTTTCTGCCGTACTGGGTGGAGCCCAGTCGGTTCATGTTGACGCTTACGACGAGGCCTTATGCACACCAACGGAGCTTTCGTCATTGACGGCTCTGCGCACGCAGCAAATACTGCAGATGGAAACGGGTGTCACCAATACTGTGGATCCCTTGGGCGGATCATATTTTGTGGAATCTCTGACCAATAAGATGGAGGAAGAGGTCGAGAGAATCATCTCGGAGATTGACAGCATGGGCGGTATTGTCAAGGCAGTGGAGAAAGGATGGATTCATGATGAAATTGCGTATGCCGCTTATCAGTATCAGGTTGCCATTGAATCCTGCGAGATGCCCATCGTAGGGGTAAATTCTTTTAAGATCGAAGATGAAGTCCTTCCCATAGAACTTTTTAAAGTCCCTGAAACGCTGCGTATCCAGGAAGGGAAACTGAAGAGGAACAGGAAAAATCGAAATTCCGCGGAAGTTGCAAAGGCCCTCGGTGCTGTTACCAGCTGTTGCGAACGGGATGAAAACCTCATGGAGGTCATTGTAGGTGCCGTGAAGTCTCACGTTACGGAGGGGGAGATATCAAAGACTTTGAAAGAGTTTTATGGGATATGGCACCCACCACTCTTCTAAGTAGTCAGGTAACTGTCCAGGAGAACAGACGATGAGTAAAAGAAAAAGGATTCTTGTGGCCCGTCTCGGCATGGATGCCCACTGGAGGGGTAGTGTCGTGGTGGCAAGGGCTCTGAGGGATGCGGGGATGGAGGTTATTTACATAGGCAATCAGATGCCTGAAGGTATCGTAAAGGCCGCCATTCAGGAAAGTGTAGATATCATTGGTTTAAGTTCTCTCTCAGGCAATCACATGATCCTGGCCCCGCAAGTCGTAGAGCTTCTTAAAAAAGCGGGTGCGGATGATATAAAAGTAATCTTCGGGGGAACCGTGCCGCCTGAGGATATCCCCCTCTTAAAGCAAGCCGGGATCTCGGGGGTGTTCGGCCCGGGGAGCTCCCTAAAGAAGATCGTCGATTTCGTCAACTCCCTGGGATGAGTGATTTGCACAACTTCTCTTAATCAACCCATGGAACACCAAATCCTAGACTAGTATTCTGCCATTAGAAAATTATGGGTAACTTTCCTACACAGAATGCTCCTGAAGCCTTGATTTCTTAATTTTGCCCTTTATGTTACATTGCGATTGGTAATAATTAAACACAGCTCAGGTAGGCGAAATTGACCTTCTCCCCCAAGACTGGACTGTTTCGTATGAGACCTTTTTTATCAGTGGCAATTACCCTTTTATTTCTTGTCGCTTGCGGACCGGCTGGTAAAGATGGGGACGGTGTAAAATCGATGCCAATAAATAAGGAGGTAAAGGAGGCGGGTTCCGGCATTGTGGGCGATGGAAAAAGCAAACTTGCGAATGAAGATATAGGCACGAAAAAGGAATACAAAAAGCCTGATCCGTCTGAGATCAAGGCGAAACTTACACCTCTTCAATTCGAGGTGACGCAGGAGGGAGGCACGGAAGAGCCGTTCAATAATAAATATTGGCTCGACAAGCGCGAGGGCATTTACGTCGACATTGTCACCGGCGAGCCCCTTTTTAGCTCGCTCGACAAATTTAATTCTGGGACAGGATGGCCGAGTTTCACGAAGCCTCTCGAACCGGGTAACGTTGTCGAGCTGGGGAGGCCCACTTACGCTGGGACGGAGGTACGGAGCAAACATGCCGACTCGCACCTTGGGCATGTCTTTCTCGACGGGCCGGAGCCGACCGGACTCAGGTACTGCATCAATTCCGCCTCTTTGGAATTCATCTCCAGACAAGACCTTGTGAAGGAAGGCTACAGGGAGTACTTGGAACGGTTTCAAAAGAAATGATAACTGCGTCTCTGGACTTCAGGCGGGCGAAGTCCGTTTGCAGGTCACCGCAATCGAGATAGCGATTTCTTGAGCAACGGATGGCTACCTCCCCTTGAAAGCGGGGGGTCTCTTTTCCATAAAGGCTGCCAGCGCCTCCAACATGTCTTCTGACGGGATCAGGGCCGAATTTTTCTGAGCAACATACTCGAGTCCTGGGTAAACTCCCTTATCCCGGCTGTAGAGGATGACATCCTTGGTTCCCTGTACTGCCAGGGGCGAGCAGGATGCGATCTGCTGGGCCGTTTTTTTTGCCTCTGCAAGAAGTTCGTCTCGGTCCCTGCAGATCTTGGTGATGAACCTCATTCTCAGAGCCTCCTCGGCATCGAAATCACGCCCGGTCAAGGCGAGTTCACGGAACCATCCGTCCCCGATGATATGTGGGAGGCGCTGCAGGGTTCCAATATCGGCTATAAAGGCCACGCGAACCTCACGGATACCGAAGACTGCATCCGTTGAGGCGATCCGGATGTCGCAGGCACAGAGTAGATCGACCCCTCCGCCCAGGCAATGTCCGTGCACCGCGGCGATCACAGGTTTCCGGCACCTTTCGATACTGTTTATCCCCTCCTGGGCCTGCAGAATCTTCAGACGCAGGTCTTCGCGCTCGCCTGCTGTCATTTGCTTATACAGGCTGCCCAGATCTTCCAGATCTGTACCGGCAGTGAAGCTCTTCCCCTCGGCCCTGATCACCACCACGCGCACATCCGGATCCCTATCAAAGGCAGCGAAATGGTGGATCAAGCCTTCGTAAAATGGGAATCCCATCGTGTTTCTCTTATCGGGGCGGTTCAGAATAAGCCATGCAATGTGGCCGTCTTTCTCAATCCTGAATGGATCCTTGCCGTTCATATGACCTCCTCTTTGATCAAAGGTTTTGCGTAGTCTCCGATGAAATAGACCTCGAGGTTCTTTCTCTTATCAGTCTGTATACACGACCTTAAGCGGCTCGATGTATTCACGGTCTTCTTTATCCATGATTTCGATGATGTGTTTGTGCATGCGCCGCTTCATTTCGCCAAAGACCCCCCGTTTTTTATTAAAGGAACGGGCAAAAGTCATGGCCTCCTCCATCAGGGCCTCTTCGTTGGGGCAGGCCTTCATCACCACGTGGTGCACTTCCATTTCGGGTGCGCCATATCGCTTTCCCGTGTACATCATCTCCTCGAATTTATATTCGGGAATGGCCCTCCGGCAAAATGCCATCATGCTGGGTATGAAGGGAATGCCCACATCGACCTCGGAAAAGAAAAAGAATCCCTTATCGGCCTTCATGAAGCGGAAATCGCAGGCTAAGGACAGAATGGCCCCACCTGCTACGGCATGTCCGTTGATGGCGGAAATGACGGGCACAGGAAAGAGGAGTATCCTTTTAAAAACGTCGTTCAGACCGTACAGGAAACCGCGGATCGCAGGAAAGTCCTGCTCGGCCATACTGCGCTGCATCCAGATGAGGTCTATTCCCTGGGACCAGTTTTTCACATCGGTGGAAACAATTACGACCGACTTTACAGCTATGTCTTTCTCGATTTCATCGAAGACCTGGAGAAATGCCTTGTTAAAGGCCGGGTTAAACCTGTTTTCTCCGTTGTTCATCTTAACAACAGCAACCGTATCGTCCTTTTTCCACTCTACGACAGCCATACCAGCACCTCCATGGATTTTTTATGAATTTCAGGCCTGAAGACCCATAAGCCTGTCTGTGGGATGGTTGGGATCCTTTACTTGGTACTTTTGCTCAATCCATCTTTGCGGACAGTTCTTGCTGAATCATCTTAGCTTCAGTAATGATCTTCTCAAAGAGTTCTGCTACAGTGGGCTCATCTTGAATAAGGCCCGTTACCTGCCCGACCGGTAGCACCCCTTCATTTGTATCTCCCTGTTCTGTGGCGACACGTATTGCCCTAAAGGCGTTAGCCATGAAGGCCATCTGCTTGGCGTTTTTCCATCCTGATGCCATGACGCCGAGAAAAAGCTTCCAGTACGGGACATGGATCTGCCGGGCGATTTCGCGGGAATTAGAGATGGCTGCCGGAAGATCAAGCCCTCGCTTGACGGCTCGAATGGCCGCATCAGTCTTCAGGACTCGGCAGAGAAGGCCGTCAAAACGATCTGAAAAGAGGGTATCAGTGGCCCCCTTCTCGATAGAAAGGCTCTTATAGATTTCATGAAGCGGACTCTCTTTCGTTGTCATGAATCGGGTCCCCATGGCAACCCCATCAGCGCCCAATGCCAGGGCCGCTGCTAAACCCCGGCCGTCACCGATACCACCGGCAGCGATCACGGGGATCTTCAAGGTATCGACGAGAGTAGGGATTAAAATAAATGTGGTCAGGGCGTCTCCATGAGCTGCAGCTTCATGACCGGTGGCAATGACGGCATCACAGCCATAGTCCTGTGCCCTCCCTGCATGATGGGCATTGACGACGGTGGCAACGACTTTACCTCCGTATTCGTGGGCCTTCTTGACAAGCCAATCCCCCTTGCCCAGGGAAAAGTTGATGACGGGTATCTGTTCCTCAAGTAGGACCATTGCATTCTCCTTGGCCCCCGGAAACAGAAGAGCGAGATTGGCGCCAAAAGGTTTATCGGTCAATCCCCTGATTTCATGAACAGCCTTCCTCGTCTCCTCGGCATTGAGAGGACCGGTGGCCAGAATGCCCAGACCTCCTGCGTTGGATACCGCCGCCACCATCTTTGGCACACTAATCCAGCTCATGCCGGAGAGGAGTATGGGGTACCCGATCTTAAAAAGTTCGGTAATTCGTGTTTTCATAGAAGCACCCTTTTTTGATTTTTTTGAACGTAATCTACGCTAACCTTTGAGTCATGTCAAATGTTGGCTTCAGTAAGATATTCGGCATTTGGGGTGGAATTCAAGGGGTCAAATCCCATTCTCAACAAAACGATCCATCCAAATGTGAAGAGTAAAGGGGTGACCCCATTTTTTCTTATTTGTTGCAATGACAGACGGTCTTTTTCTCTACAAGTAACTATCAAATTTTGGGCATTGTCAAAAAACATGTTCAATTCAAAAAGGGGGTAAACATGGTAGGAAGATGGATTGGATTTCTTTTTGTTCTTTCTTGCGTCCTTGAATTAGCTGTGACAGGCTCCTCAGCTGACTACAAACCCGAATACAAGATGAGCATCGTCGTTGGTCCCATGACTTTCTGGGGCATAGGGGGTGCCAAGTTCGCCGAGTTGGTAAAGGAAAGACAAATGGCAGGATCAATATCAAGGTGTATTACAGCGGCCAGCGCTACGCGGGGAAACAGACCAACGAATTCCTCCTCCTGAGGCAAAATTCATCGATGGGGATACAGGTGTAATGGCCGAGAGTTTGGGGGGGGGGCGATAAAGTAGATATTGTCTTCACCATATCCGATAGCTACCACATAATGCCCCTGCTTCCATTCCGTTTTCCAATTTATGGCGGTTTCCGTCCAAAAGTATCGTCGGTTTTCAAGTATCGATCGTCATGCCGCACCAGTTCCGCGTTTGGAAGTTTCGCTTCTGCGGATCTGAAGTTTCCTGTTGGCAAAGCGAAGAATAGCCCTATAGCTGATCCCCTTGCTGGGATCTGCACCCCAGGATTTTTGCCAGCTCCAGCCGACCAAACTCTTCACCGTAATAGAGAAGGACAGACTGTAGCGCCGCCACCCCGCAATTATAATCTCTTGTTTGCCTGACTGCGGGGATCCTAATGAGGCTTTTTATCTCATCAAGATATGGAGAAGGTTGAGATGTCTGCAGAGAGGGCGTTGATTCTTGGCCATGAACCCGTGGTTGCTGATGACCGGGAGGAATGATGAGAACTAATGAAAACAACAAACCAATGGCGAGTTTTTTGAAATATAAATTCACGTAAACCCTCCTGTGAAATCTGTTTACTGTGGCAGATTTCAGCCGTAGAGTTTCTTTATCAGCCACGCGGTCCTCTGCCCCAGGGTCTGCGCGGCCTGGACGCCTTCCTGATCTTTTTCCACCTCGCCCTTGTCTCTGGCAACGCTCATGGCCCGCCCGGCAATGATAAGGTCGTTGCTGAGGAAGAAGTGGTTCATGGTTTCGATTGTATGGAGCCCGCCGCTGCGACGCAAACAGGATATGGCAGCCCCGACTTTATTTTTATGCATCCGTCCATTTGCCAATCCGACGAAGCCCGCACGGTCGATTAAGGCCTTCATCTCCGCTGTTACATCCTGAAAATAGGAAGGAGATCCCAAGACGATACCCTGAGCCGTTGTCATCTTTTCAATATACTCGTTTGCTGCATCGTTCTTAACGGCGCACCGCTGGTCCTGATTCTCGAAACACTTGTAGCAGGCAATGCATCCGTGAATCGCCTTTGCCGAGAGCTGAACGAGTTCCGTTTCGATGCCCTCTTTCTCGATCTCCCGCATGAGATAACCCATCAGCGTGGTGGTGTTGCCGTCCTTCCTTGGACTGCCGTTAAAGCCAATAACCTTCATATCCGTCCTCCTTTCCGTTGTGAGGTGTTGTTTACTTATTCTTTTCGTTCTCTTGCCATTTTTTCTCTTATAAAATTCATCAAAGGCCCGTCTGCGCGCCATGTCCAACAGGTGTTTTCAAGCAGGTTGATCATATCTGATATAAATCTGCGGGATTCCTGAAGTTTGTAAGCTGCGTACCCCTGAATAGTTGAGGAACCCATCGATGTTAAAAGAGCCACGAGATGGTTGCACCCTTTGCCGCTGCCAACCATCGCCTTTACCCTTGACGTAAATCCACGGGTAATTCTTAATCCTTTGACGGCATCTATGCTGTTGATAGTCTCCAGACATTCCCCACGTGGAACAGCGGGCATTGCCACATTCAGATCCTCTATCTCAAGAGTTGTTTTGTTGACGAGCATATGGATGATCATCTGATGCAATAGGCCGGGCGGTCTTTTCTCACCTGTGGCCAAATAAAATTCCTGAAATCGTTGATCTGTCAAACATCCCTCAACGACTAGTCTCTGCTCGTCATATTCATAAGTATTTATTTCTATGGTTCTCGTGTGATATTTTTTCTCATGCGGTTTTTCAAACGAAATCATCTTACTTTTTCTCCCATACCTTTGATTTTAAGTTAGCTTAGTGAAAGAATGTATAGGGTAACAGCCTTGCATGTCAATGCAATATAGACAAGTACATTTTGAATGTCTTTCAACATTTAGTTATTAATTATGTGCCTTACGTCTGAATCAATGGGGGCGGAAGTACTTGATAAAAAGTTCACTACAACTCCGAAATATTGTATATTTCACTTCGCAATAACTCAAGCAGAACCCGATGAAAATGAACGTACTGCTCGTCAACCCGAGATACAACGGATGTTCAGAAATTCCGCCATTGAGCTTGGAGTGCCTGGCCGCGCCTCTCCTGGCGGAAGGTATGGAGGTATCTATTCTAGATCTCGATATCTGTTCTGAGGAGGAAGGATATAATGTTCTTTCAGATACGATCCTAAGATTGCAGCCGCAAATACTGGGCGTGACAGCTATGTCCCACAGTTTTTCCTCTGCCCAACTGGTATGCAGCACCGCCAAAAAACTTAACCAAACCATCCTGACCGTCATGGGTGGTATGCATGCAACAGTCATGGCCGATAAAATATTGAGCGAACATAGTCAGATTGATGTCTGTGTCCGGGGCGAAGGAGAATGGACCTTCAGGGACTTAATCCATTACTTTAACTCGGGACAGGTGCTCTCCGGCATTGAAGGAATCAGTTACAGGGAGGGTGGCAATATCGCTCACAATAAAGACAGGCCCCTGCACAAAAATTTGGATGAGCTGCCAAACCCGGCCCACCACATTGTTAGTCCCGAGAGATACAGGACGAGGAGCATATCTTCAAGCAGGGGATGTTATCACAACTGCAGCTTCTGTTCGATCCATGCTCAATATCAGAGGACCGTCCGTGTAAGGACTGCCGCCCCCGTCGCAGAGGAAATCAGGGCGCTGGTTGAGAGCGGCGCTAAGAGGATCATGTTTACCGACGACAATTTTACCTTCAGCGTGAAACGGGTCAGGGAACTCTGCGGCTGCATAGAGCGCATGGGGCTTGCGGGCAAGGTAGAATTCTATGCGGAAGGCCGTATCGACGATATCTGCAGCTACCCGATTATGGCCTCCATGTTGAGTGACACGGGCTTTAAAAAGTTATATATAGGCGCTGAATCAGGATCCGCCGAAATTCTCGACTACTATAATAAAGGCGCGAGCCCGGAGGATATCGTAACAGGTGTTGCCCAGTGCATCGAGCAGAACTTGACTCCGGTGGTAAATTTCATTCTGTTTGGTCCCAAAGACACAATCGGCACAATGAAAGCAACTATTCGCCTCGCGAGGGAGATTTTAGAAATGGGAGCTGAGATAGTATATGCAGAGACTCTGATTCCTTATCCCGGAACGCCTATCCAGAAATTGTTGGCGAATGACGGCATGTTTCAAGAGCAACAGGGTATTTATTATTTCAAATCCTACCACGGCATAGAGATAGAATGGATTCTCCGCCTATGCAATATCGCCAGAGCAATCACAGAACTTTTTCACCGAGAAGAAAAATACTTTTCCGATAAAAAAGCCTATTTCGAGTTAGGCTACCTCTACGAACTTTTATCGGGAAGTATACCGGCTGGTTTTGAGGAATTGAGCAATCAAAGAGAAAATGCGCAGTTGCGTTCAAAACTTAAAGAAATACATGAATACCTAGGCACGACAACGCGAAACACATAAGATGAAAGAAGTTCTCGCAAATTGTCATTCGATGCCATAGGCAACGCTAGAACAGTATCAAATCTTTGCTATTGATATTCGGTTTTCTCAGTCTGTTTCGTAGCAGGCGAGTATTTCACCGAAATAGAGTGTATGGTAATCCTTTTTCGGATAAAGGGATGAATCATAATCTTTCTCAAAATGTGCCGGATTCATGGCGGACTTGTAGATGATTTTACATTCGTAATGGCGCCCGCGGGTTTTGATAACCTGCGAAGAGACCCGGCGGCTGTCGGCTGTTTCAAGGTTGCACGCCTTGAACTTGTCCACATCACGGCCGGATTTCGAGCCGCAAAAAGCGATCTCTTTATCCATATCACCTGCTGGGACTGAAACGGTAAAATCCTTGGCTGTTTCAATGATCCCGAAGGTGTGCCTGCTCGACCGCACTGCCACCATCATAATAGGCTTGCTCCAGACAACTCCGAAGGTGGCCCAACCGATGATCATGGTGTTAAGCGCATTCCCGGATTTGACGGTTAAGAAAGCGCCATCTTTGATCCTGTGGATGCTGTCTTCGGCAACGCTCAGGTAGTCCACATCTTTCATGGGAATCTCCTTCTGTTATTTGGTAAAAGACTTGTCGGCTCTTCGCAGGCAACCGCCTGCCGTCAGCCGGACCTTGTCTCCATCGATCATGAGGGTGGTCTTCGAATAGGTGTCCTTGTGGATGATTTTGCCGTCTTTGAAATGCATTACGTCTACGCCGCGCCTTCGTTCCGGCTTTCCTACATGCCCCTTCTCTTGGGATGGCCAATCGAGAGACCACTGAAAGAGGACTTTCTGCGCGCTCTCGTCGATGAATGTGTCTTCCGCGTTGAATCGGAACCCGCCGTGATTCTTGAACCAGGGAGCCCAGGCCCTCCGCAATGCCTCCTTTCCACGCGCCGTGCCGCCGGTCCAGTTCTCGAAGACAACGTCCTCATGGAAAAGATCCATGACCCCGTCGAGGTCATGGGCGTTCCACGCCTCGTCCCACCGGACCAGTGCCTCACGCAATTCTTTGCCTGTCAGCATGATTTGACTTCCTCTCCTTGTGATCTAAATTGTCTGCCTTGATTGCAAGGCTAAAATAATTACTTCCGCAAGTCAAACAAAAAGCGGCGGCAGATAAGCTGAGCAGTTCTTCAAATGAAGACCAAGTTATGATAAAATCGAATCACCTTTGAGCTATTGATAGAGCAGCAGAATCAAACGTCTTCTCTCTCCGCTGAGGTGCCATGAATTTCTTCTTGTCAGCGCGAATTTTCCCTCCAGCCGGAATGGATATAAATGGGCGCAGCATGTCCATCGAGGCAAGACGATTCCTGCCAGCCGACCGTGTGAGTTTCGGAACCTTCGTCTCTGGCATTAGATAATTTCAAGGGTTCGTTGCGCGTAAACTGGTCGCTGTTGGCATTTCAGGTCGGCGGCATCATGGTGCCTCAGATGAGCAGGGCCTCAATCAGACTCGGACCGGGCTCCGCGAGCACCCGGGTAAGAGCAGTGGCGAGCTCGCTGTTCGTATGCACTCTACAAGCCGGTATGCCGAATCCTTTCGCCAGATCAATCCAATTGATCGGTGGCCGTATGAGTTCAGTGAGCGCCAGCGCCTTCGGGCCGGGTATGGTTACAGCCTTCATGAGTTCAATCTGCAGTATACGGTACTGGCGATTGGCGCAAACAACGATCGTGACATCTATGCTCTCGCGCGCCATCGACCACAGCGCCTGAAGCGTATAGAGCCCGCTGCCATCGGCTTGGAATGCAATTACCCGTCGTTCTGGACAGGCGAGTGCGGCGCCGAGCGCAACAGGCAATCCTTGCCCGATGGCACCACCTGTAAGACCAAGCATGGTGTGCGGTGCGGCATTCGCCGCGTGCATAGCGCTCCAGAACAGTCCTGTTGTGGCTGCCTCGTTTACAACAATTGCATTCTCTGGCGTGAATGCTGAAATGACACGCCCCAGATTGTCGGGGTCGAGTTGTTGGTCTGTCGGGGATAATGCCTCTGTGTGACGCGGCGCTGTAACGCCGTCAATGGGTGCATTCAACTCCTGCGCGAGCATCTCGAGCGCACGCGCAGCGTCAATGTCTGTGCCCGGGTCGGCGAGTGTGTACACGTTGGCGCCTGGAGGTGCAAGCCGCGAAGGCTGGTTCGGATACGCAAAGAAAGCTATTGGCTCACGGGCACCCGCCAGCACCAGATTCTTCGCGTTGGCGAGCGCCTCACAGGCCTGCTCCGGAAAATATGGCAATGAGGGGAAATCGGGCAGATGACGGCCACGCTCCTGGCGTGACGTGAAGGTCTCGGTCCATATTGAGCATGTCGTTGCTGCGGCGATACGACCTGCAGCACGAAGACCTCTCTCAGTAAGCGCATTTCCGCCAAGCAACAAACGGCTGCCACCTCCGTGCAGCAGGCGCGCCGCCTCTTGTACCGCGAGGCCAGAGGCTTCGCGAAGCACAGGCATAGGTTTCACCGACAGCGCCGGAGGTCCCGGCTCCCACTGGCAGTTGGCGGGAATGATCAGGGATGCCACGCGCCCGGGCCGTCCGAGTGCCGCCTCTATGGCATCGAGACTCGCATCTGCCATGTCCTGCGGTGATCTAATTGACCGTGTCCAGCCGATGGTGTCTGTCAATGACGCGATATCGGAGGTAAGTGGTGCATCAAATGGAAGGTGATGGGTAGCGTGATCACCGATCCAGTTGACAACCGGGGTGCGTGCCCGGCGCGCGTTGTGTAGGTTAGCAAGGCCATTGGCGAGACCGGGACCGAGGTGAAGGAGCGTGGCAGCAGGCCGACCGGTCATGCGTGCCCAACCATCCGCGGCGCCTGTGCAGACGCCCTCAAACAGGCCGAGGACGGCACGTATCCCAGTTGCCTTTTCGAGCGCCAGCACAAGAGGCAACTCCGTGGTGCCCGGATTCGCGAAGCATATTTCCACGCCCGCCTGCACAGCAGTCTCGATTAGACTCGAGGCACCTGTAGTCATGACTCCTCCTTTGACAAACAAGCGCCGGATCCGGCACTTGCTGCGGAAAGAATTCTATTTAGCTGGCCTCAATAAAACGAGGCGTATTCTCGACGCAATCTTCCTCTGACTGCTCACGATGTTAGGAGTATTTTTTACCCAATCGTTATTCTTTCTCTATCCCTTTGTCATTTGAAGTCGCACGTGCTTCTTGAAAATCGCCAAGTGTCAAGAGCAAAGATTTGGCCCATTTCCTCCAGACAGCCAGTCAAACTCCGCTTGTCTTGATGAGGTGGCTGCACCGCCAGCCGAGGGCGTGTATAATTATCCAGAAGCGCTTGAACGCAGGATTGCGCGTCTGTCGGTGGTAGTAGCGATAGTAGATCTGTTGCGCAATTACGGCCAGTCGGAACAGTCCATAGACCTCGTACAACACGAAATTTTCCGGCTTGAAGCCCATCTTTGCGCAATAGTATTCGACAACCTCCCGTCTCTTGAGCATTCCGGGCAGGTGCGTGGGCTGCCTGGCCACCATGCGCAGGATGAAGTTGTCGTTTGCCTGTACCCAGTATGCGAGGCTGTTGCCAAGGTCCATCAGGGGGTCTCCCAGTGTTGCCATTTCCCAGTCCAGAATCCCGATGATGCGCATCGGATCCTCGGGGTCAAGTACGATGTTGTCGAGGCGGAAGTCGTTGTGGATGACGCAAGTGGCGACGTCGTTCGGCGCATTATCTTTGAGCCAGGCCCGCACTTTTTTGAATGTAGGTACGTTCCAGGTACGCGCCTTCACGTATCGCCCGCTCCAGCCCTCTATCTGACGCCGCGCATATCCTGGTCCTTTCCCCATGCTTGAGAGTCCGACCTTATCCGCTTCTACTTTGTGCAACTCTACGAGCCGGTCGATTAGACTTATGCACAGCTTGCGTGCCGCTGGTGGGTCGAGTATCAGGCCCTTTGGCAGACGCGCCCGCGGAATGATCCCCGCGATGCGGCTCATGACATAAAATGGCACGCCTAATACTGACGAATCGTCGCAGTAAGCGATCATCTCGGGGACGTAAGGGAAGACCGGCCGCAGCGCCTTCTGGACGGTGTATTCCCGGGCCATGTCGTGTGCCGACTTAGCCTTGGTCCCGGCCGGCGGACGCCGGAGAATAAGATCGTGGCTCTCGTACTCGAGGCGGTATGTCCAGTTGGATGCGCCTGCTGGATACTGCATCACGCGTGGCATCCCTACAAGGTCTGAAACACGCTTCTTGAGCCATGCATCGACGGCGGCTGTGTCCAGTTCCTCGCCTTTGCGCACGGAGCCCGCTTCGTCGAGTTCTATCCCGGATGTCTTCGCCGTAGTCATCCCTTACTTCACCTTGATGCCGTAGCTTCTGAGAATGCGACGTGCCACCATCTCGATGTGTACCTCGTCCGCGCCGTCGTAGATACGCGCGGCGCGCTCATGCGCGTACCAGTAGGCGAGCGGCGTATCGTCCGTCATGCCCAGCCCGCCGAGACACTGGATTGCCCTGTCAAGGATGCGCTGCATTGTCCGTGCAACCGTGAACTTGATGAGCGAGATCTCCTCACGCGCGGCGTACGCTCCCTCCTGCTCGATCTTCCACGCCGCGTGGAGCACCATCAGCCGGGCGGCGTTGATCTCGGCACGGCTCTCTGCAATCCAGTGCTGCACCATCTGCTTCGTCCCCAGCGGTTTTCCGGGAGAAAGTTCACGGGCCGCGGCATGACGGCAGAGGATATCCAGCGCCCGCTCGCAGATCCCTATCCATCGCATACAGTGATGGATGCGTCCCGGGCCGAGCCGTTCCTGTGCGATAACGAAGCCCATGCCTTCGGCGCCCAGTATGTTTGTCAGCGGCACCCGGGCACTCTGGTAGCTGACCTCGGCGTGGCTTGCCCAGTCGCCACCGCGCTCGCCCATGACCGAGATGTTCCCGATGTGCTCGAAGCCTGGTGTATCGGTAGGCACGATGATCATGCTGGCCCTCGCATACGGGGATGGGGCGTCGGGATTAGTCACGGCCATGCAGATGGCAAAGGCGGCGCCTTCCACTGAAGTGGCGAACCATTTGTGGCCACGGATGACCCACTCGTTACCTTCTTTGCGAGCCGTCGTTCCCATCCATACCGGGTTTGAGCCTGGGAACTCCGGTTCCGTCATCGTGAAGCAGCTACGGATATCGCCATGCACCAGCGGCATAAGGAACCGCTTCTTCTGCTCCGGCGTACCGTGTTCCATCAGGATCTCCATGTTTCCAACGTCAGGGGGCTGGACGTTGAAGAGGTAGTGGCCAATCGGACTCTTCCCCAGTTCCTCGCTCATGTGGGCGAACTCGGTAAGTTTCAGCCCCGCGCCGCCGTATTCCTTCGGCACGTGAGCCGCCCACAGCCCGGTCTGTCGCGCCCGCTCGCGCTTCTTTTTCAATGTCGGAAGCATCGCCACGAAGCCCTGACCCCTTAGCAACGGCTCAAGCGGGTAGACCTCTTTCTGCATGAACTCTCGGACGAGGCCGCATATTTCTTTCACCTTCGGGGATTCGGAGAAATCCAAGGTAACCTCCTAATCATTTGATAATTTCTATCTGTGATCTCTTTTACTCAACCGTGGACTCTGAAGAATGCCTCGTCAAACTCAGGCTTGCCCTCATATTTTCTCATAAAAAACGCTGGCGCCGCATCAAGGTGCTCGAAGATCGCCGGGTTCACCTCGATTCCAGCCTGATGAAGAGCCTTGACAACTCCGCCCGGGGATGGAGGGCACGTCTTGACCGTAATCATGTTATTGATATTAGGGTGCTCTTTGTTGGCTTCGTACATGCACTTTCCTAAAAGAATTGTTTTCTTCCTGCCCGGTGTCGGCTTCATCATCTTGCCGGTAAGGACCTCAACATCATCCCAAGGTTCCCCTTTCCAGGCATAAGCGATGGCTGTCAGAGTAACACCGGTGATGATAGAGCAATAGGTGCACATGCTGAGATCGTACTTCGGATAGGACAGACCCTTAATGCCCATCTTTGCCATTGGTGCGGGCAGTGTACCGGACTCGTTGTATGCGAAGGCATATTGCAGTTTCAGTGCGACGCTCTCGATCTTTTCGCCGACCACTTCGACATCGGAAAGGTCAGAGGATCTTCCTCTTTCATGCGCGACGCGGACCAAATAGGGCACCTCGGAGGGATCAAAGCCGAGTATCTTGGCGCCTACCTTGTCCGCCGCAAGCGTGTCCGGCGATGCGACTAACAGGTTACTCCTTCTTATCTTGCCGTCAAACGCCGGCCCGCGCTCATTTGTGAATATCCCGTCCAGGATGGTAACAGCGGGCGGAAGTTTGTTGGTGAGCTTGGATATCATGTAGTGCAAATCTTTTTCAGTGTCGGCCGAATGGCATTTCTTGCGGGAATTGATATCGATCATCCCCTTGATGTTTTTGATCCCAAGGCTTACCACCGTCTGGGCATGCGTCTTAAGCACCGGTATGTTCACGAGAAAGTCGCTGTGCAGAACGTCGGTATTGAACTTGAGTTCGACTCCGCCACCGAGGTCCACCTTTTCGAACGGTCTCTCGAAAATATCTATAACTTTCACTCCGTAACGCTTCCCAAGCAAATTGTATCCGAGGCTTTCAAATGCATGCTTAGCTGTCTCGCGGTCCTTGGGATTGTAAACCCCCACCCCCTCGCCGATAATGATGTCGTCAATGCCGCGCTCCTTGAGCAGGACAACCATGTCTTCCATCACCCTAGAAGTAGTGATCACTCCCCACTTGGGAAACGGGCCGGCCTTGGTCCAAAAGACAATGTTGGGCTTTATAAAGACTTTAGCGGCGGCCGGGATATGATCCAGCCCACCGCAGAGGTCGATTGCCCTACGGACCGACTCCAACGGGGTCTCGTAACGCACTACAGCCACTTTTGATTTGGTCATGTAAAATTTACTCCTATGAAGCGCGCTGTTATCTTCTTTTCGGCCTTATTAAGTACCAGAGGAAGACAGGGTTCTCTTTAATTGGTAACCCACTAATCACTGTTCGACTATCATGATTCCTACTTGAAATCTACGTGAAAATTAAAGATGGCAACTTGTGGACTGCAACACCGCCGAAGCCGCCAAGTATGGATAATGCAGAATATGAGAATTACGGGCAGTTATGTTTATTATCGTTCCTTCATACAATCCTACATCACATGGGGTTTTTAGAAGTTAAGAATCAGAATTTCTCCTATGGCACCTTTTATGAATATTAATACTCATATAATAGCGTCTTTATGAGATGCAGTAATCATAGCAGGCAAGGATTCCTGGTTTGCAACTGCCCAAATTGCGAGCATCTTGATACCGTTTCATTATCGTATAAATAGGGAAACAAATTCTTATCAGAGGAGGGAACGATGAAGAGAATCATGTAGGCAATGTTCCTGGTCATCATGCTTGTATCCACTGGAGGATGCTGCATAACGAGAGATGCAGATGACAGGGGTGGAAGAGCTGGGGAATATGATAGGGATCGAGGTTATGAAAGGGTTGAAGGTCATGACATACGGAACACTATTACGATACCTTGAATTTTTTTTACTTGGCCGTCACCCAATAGCCCGTCACAGCATTTCTTTGTCATGAAACCGGGGGTATATATCCTGTTCCTTTGCTTATATCCTTGAGGTTACTGCAATGATCAATTCGCTTGATTCGCGCCACCGCTTCAAAAAATCTGCATAAGACATGGATACTTCCGTCCCATATGCGGGGTCTGCTGTGATCATCCTTCTCTCAGTGTCGTCATATCCTATTACCACTGCAGCATGACGACCCCGTCCAATCCTGGCTGGTACGGCGTGAAGCCACAGTATGGGAATATTATTGTCAATATATTTCTTGATCTCTTCAAGGTCGCCTTTATAGTGGTATTCAACGTCGAGCTTGAGTGCCTTCAGCTGTTCGAAATATTTTAGAATCGCTTCCAGCGTCATGCCCTGTTCCAGGGGAATACCGGACTCGATCGATACCTGCACGGGGTCTATACTGTAACCATAATACTGGGCAATCATGGCTATACTGGTCAGGGCGCACCAGTTAGGATCCTGCTTCATAATAGGAAAATTTCTGATCTTGTGGAGAGTGTCAGGGGCTCCCTCACGCGCCGCTTTTGCTGATTTTGTTTTTTGGGGTGAATCGGCTTCCTCTGTGGAAATGTCCGTCTTCGCGTCAGCGCTCTCAACCTTCACCGATTGTGGTTTATCTGCACCTGCCGGCCGTTCATCAGAAAAGTGAACGACGCCTTCACTGTCCACCCACTTGTACATTTCAGCGGCATGTGAAGGCACGAACAGCACCATTATAATGAGAGTTATTGTCAGGTATCTTATGTAGGTTAAGATGTTTGTCTTGTTCATACAAAGTTTTTGCAGGTAAATGACCAAATAATCCACTTGTCAGAAAACTGACCTGTGCCCAGAAGAGTACCACATTCAAAGTTAGATTTCTGCAATTTTTGTGTTGACCTGGGATTGGTACAGACGGCCTAGATCAAGAAAATGTTACAGGAAACATCAAGTGCAGTTGTACCCGCTGTCGGCATAGACTCTTCGGTAATAGGGATGTGTCTTGAGGCTTTGATAACTAATGTAGTATGACATGCCCAGGGTCTCAAATGTTAATGCTAAATATTTGACAATAAAAATCAAATATTTTTTAACAGTGAAATCAACATTAGGTAATTACAGAACAACCAGACCGATAACAGCCGTCGATAAAGAAATAAACAATGCGATGAGAAATTTATTCAAAATAATATCTTTCGTTCACACGTGATCATCATACATACATAGAACATAGAGTGAGGCGCGTGCCAGTGCATCGCCTCCAGCTCCCTCTTCTCATGGGAGGTTCATTTACTCACATAAAAATTCTTTTTCAAACTGTTACGCAGCCCACCTCTCAAATCAGGATGGGCGATGTTGATCAGGGCCTCGCCCCGTTCCCGCCTCGTCTTGTACCTGAGATCGGCGATCCCGTATTCCGTAACAACATACTGGGCATAAAAGCGTGGAACGGTGACAGGCGTCCCGAGCGGCAGTTCGGGGGTAATGGACGAGACAAAGGAACCGTCTTTCAGTTTTCTCGATGAGTAGAGCAGGGTGATACCCTTGCCACCCTTGGAATAGAATGATCCGACCATGAAGTCGAGCTGACCTCCGACGCCGCTCACCATCCTGTGGCCGATTCCCTCGGAGGCAATCTGGCCGCTCAAATCCACCATTAGGGCCATGTTGATCGCCACGACCTGGGGATGCTGGGCAATGAGGGCGGGGTTGTTGGTGTAGGATGACGGATAGAATTCACAGGCCGGGTTCTCGCGAACATAGTCGTACATGCTCTGGTCGCCCATGCAGAAGGTGGCGACGGTGACCCCTTTGTGAAGTGGTTTTCTCATATTGGTGACGATGCCCTTCTCCACCAACTGGGGCAGGCCAATGGGAAACATTTCCGTGAGGACGCCGAGGTCGCGCTTTCCTTCGAGGCCGACGATGACAGCCTCCGGGATGGCGCCGATGCCCATCTGAATGGTATCTCCGTCACTCATGAGTTCGAGGACATTTTGGGCAATCGTCTTTTCCCTCTCTCCAGGTTCGGCCCTTCCCACCTTCGGGAGGGGTGTTGAATGTTCCACGAAGAAGTCGAATTCCGAGATGTGCATCCAGTTATTGCCATAGATCGTCGGTAACTGGTCGTTGACCTCAGCGATGGCCAGCCGGAGTTTCCCCAAGGCCCTCCCTTGCCGGATTGCATCCATCTGATAGAAATTCGTGAGTCCGAGATTCACGTATCCCTGGGGATTGGGAGTGCACACCATGCAGATGAAGACATCGGAACGATGGGCGTATTTGTCTCCTCCTTCCGAACTCATGAGGGGCAGATAATCGGGAAGGCGGGTCTCGATGATCTTCCTGCTTACACCTGTTCCGAAGCAGGGGTCATAATTGATATGGCCGTCGAGGCCTGACATGAACGCGGCGTCGTAGAGCTTTGACGGGCGGACGGGAACTGAATCGCAGACACGGACGCCTTTCAACTCCTGCCAGCGGCCCAGGATGGCGTCGAACATTGCCGGCGAGCATGCACCGATGGCCAGGCCGATCCCCACAAAATCGCCGTCCTTGATCTGTTTGGCCGCCTCAGCAAAGGAGACCACCTTTTTCTTGTATTCTTCTCTCCAATCCATACGCCTCCTCCTTTTTATTTATAAAGACTTTCTCATCATTCGTATAAAGCACAAAACCCCGCTCCCCCCGAAAAACAAGGTTTCGAGTCAATCATTCCATGACACCCTCGTGCGAGGTTAATGGTCCAAGGATATAATATTTGCTGTTACATACGTCTTCTTGGTTATCAGTATTCGCGAAAAAAAACCATCATAAAAAGAAAGAGCAAGCCGGTGAAGGTTAGGTGGAAGGTTTTAGCTATAAGGTGGTAAAGAACGGCACCCATATAAGAATAAAGATACCCCCCTATTCAGGGTAATCCTGATTGTCCAAGATCAGGGCTAATGTTATTGTTATTGTGTTGTTCTTGTCAGATCGATTGGCAGACCGAACTTCGCGGGAAGAAAGCTTTTGTTTCTCTGTTTATATTTAGGCGATGACCGCTATGATTCCTTTGTTGGCAATCCTGTTCACATTGCTCGTACTTTTTCTTTTTGTGCCCTTTCATCTTAAGCTGAGCGGCCACTATGAAAAGGGATTTGCGGGTTCTTTCGCCGTCTCGTGGCTGTGGGACCTGGCGGGATTCGACTACAGCAAAGACGAGATAAAGATTCTCATAGCAGGACGAGCTATCTTACGGAAGATGAGAAGAGAAAAGCTGCGAGAAAAAGGCCGCAAGAAACCTCCTAAGAAGGAACGAAAGGGAAAGTCAAAGAGCTGGATACTCATCCACTTCCCTTTTGTATTTGAAACAGCAGGAGAATTTTTTCGGTCTCTTTGCCCTGATGGACGGATCAAAGGTGTTGTAGGACTTGGGGATCCGGCTCAGACCGGAATGTTCATGGGGATATTAGCGGCATGTCTTTCTTGTCTGCCCCTGCCGTTCCTCACGATCGTGCCGGAATTTAAAGAGGAGAGATTCAACGTGGAAGGCTGGCTTAGTGTGCGCATCGTGCTGGTCAGCATTTTCGCACTCTGTATGAAGTTTGTTTTAGCCCGTGAGGGGCGTGAAATCATCCAAGAACTCTGAGAAAGGAGAAGATTATGGAACATGTAAAGATGTTGATCGAAACCTTGTTTTCAAAACTTGACGGACTTGCGAGTACGAAAACAATTGTGGGTGAACCCATGGACGTCAAGGGAAAGACCATTGTCCCGGTCATTGAAATTTGCATAGGTGCAGGCGGCGGCGGCTTCATAGGCGAAGGAGAAGGCGGAGGCACAGATGAAAAGGGCAGAAAAGGCCAGGGCAAAGGGCAGGGGAAGGGGGGAGGCACCTGCGGCGGCATGCGTATTGCCCCCGTAGCTCTTGTGAGTGTTGATGAACACGGGAACATCTGTGTTTACAATGTCAATGAAAAGAAAAGCTTCTTAGGCAGAGTGTCAGAGCTGATGCCCCAGATGGTCGACAAGATCATGGAGGTAAGATCCGGGAAGGCAAAGGAATAGAAAAGCGCTATCTCGATTCTCCAGATTAAGCCCGGGATCCGGTGGCCTTGCTTTTCTTTACCCTTGAATCAGCAAGGTCACGAAAACGCATGGCCGTTTCGGGACCTATGGCCTCTTCCTCGTGTTTAAAAAAGACGAAAGCCCTTCTCCACTTTTGGGAAAGGATTCTTTTCATCCATTGCGAAAGATCGGCGTCCGTGTAATCGGAACGGCGCAGGCGGAGGTATCCCCATGACGTTGTACTGATGATTTCACCTGCCGGAGCCTCATCAACGTCAGCGATGCACAGGCTGCATCCGTTTTTGCGAAGAGTGTCCAGGATTTCAGCATTGAGCCAGGAGGGGCTCCGGAACTCGAATGCGCAGGACATATTGCCCGGAATCAGAGGCAGAAAATCTTCCAGTGCGTTGCGGTCTGCGTGGAAACTCTTGGGAAGCTGGAAAAGGACGGGCCCCAGTTTTCCATCCAGAACGGACAGTGACCTGAAGAAGTACTCGGTCTCCGCATCCACGTTTTTCAATCGCTTCAGATGCGTTATGACCTGAGGCGCCTTGAGCGCAAAAATAAAATCGGTGGGTACCTGTGCCGCCCAGGATGCGAGGACATTCTCTTTGGGCATGCGATAAAAAGTATTATTGATCTCTACCGCACCGAAGCGTTCCGAATAGAAGCGAAGCATTTCCTCGGACGAGATCTTTTCGGGATAGAATTTCCCTTTCCATTCCTTGTATCCATATCCACTTGTACCGGCATAGATTTTCATGTCTTACTGTCCTTCACCTCATTGAAGGCGATGCATGATGGTCACCGGGTTTGATCATCTAAAGCGTGGCCGATGTTCTTTCCGCTTCACATCACTTTGCAGGTACGCCAAGACCCCGCAGGATCTCAAGCATGTGCTTGATGTGAAATTTAAAATGAGACTCATCTGCGCCCCCGAGTAAACCGATCCAGGTCTCTAGTGTCGGATATTCTCCAAACATTGAGTCCTTGAGCATGGGGATATGCGCCTTCCGGCCGAGCTGCTTCGCAGATAAGCCTGCGGCAAATTTAGAGATACGGTCGTACTCTTTTTCGACCTCTGTGAGAAGTTGTGCGAAGGTCATCCGGGCACGGTTCTCAGAGAAAAAAGGGTTCATAGGTTCAATGTCGATCCTGGGTATATCCTGGTCGAGAAAGAGCTGAAGCATTGGCAGGTGGCCGGATCCTTCGGGCCCCAAAAGGTGGGAAAGGATTTCCTTGGGAGACCACCGCCCCCCGGGCGCACGGGAGGCTATATCCTCATCAAGCCCTTCGCATATTTTCTTTAGCTCTTCGATGCTTTTGTGGATGCCTTGGGCCAACTGAGCCCCCGTTGAAGTTGCCATGTCTTCTTACCTCCCTTATCTCTGTTTCTTTATTTGTCCTCCCATATGTAAAGGGGCCACATCAACTTGTAGAATTTTATGATGTTAATGTAGTTCTTACTATAAGCAATTACCTGAAATCGGGTATCGAAATATCTGAAGCCAACGCGCCGGGAGGGACACGGTTCTGCCTGTCTCGACATAAGATTCTTTTAAAGTCGGGCGACAGGCCATCAGGATATTCGCCTATCAAAATCAGGGAAATGCCCATATCAAGCGCCAGCCATTTCATATAAAATTACATATCGCCTTAATGCACTGCTATGCACCGCGAACCATAGCAAATTGAAGGCGCGTAAGAGAGGAATACGCTTATGCGACCTATCTGGACCGGGTCTATCAGTTTCGGGCTGATAAATATCCCCGTACGACTGTACACGGCGGTGAAAGAAGCCCGTCCCGATTTTACCTATCTTCACAAAAAGGATTTGAGTCCGATCCGTTATGCCAAGGTGTGCAAGGCTGATGGTGCGGAAATCCCGTTCACGGATATCGTCAAGGGTTACGAATATGACAAGGGTGATTACGTAGTATTGCAAGACGAAGATTTCAAGCGTGCAGACGTTCGCAAGACGCAGACCATCGATATCACCGATTTTGTCAAGAAAGATGAAATAGATATTAAGCTGCTGGAAAAGCCGTACTATCTCGAGCCGACCAAAGAATCCAAAAAGGCTTATGCACTGCTGAGCGAAGGACTCGCAAGAACCGGGAAAGTCGGGATCGGCAGTTTCGTGCTCAGGACACGTGAGCACCTTGTCCTCCTCAAGCCTGACGATGGGTTGCTCGTACTGGAGCAGATGAGATTTAAGGGCGACATTGTTAAACCCACCGAACTTAATGTTCCTGTTGAGGAGAAAATATCCGCCAAGGAACTGGACCTCGCTATTAAATTGATCGATCAACTGACCGGAGCTTTTCATCCGGAAGAGTATAAGGATACCTACACAGATTCGCTCATGAAGATAATCGACAGCAAAGCACATGGCAAAAAACCTCGCCCGGCAGGTAAAAAACCGGCGCCAACGGCAGTTCCCGATCTGATGGCCAGACTTCGAGAGAGCCTTGAAGAAGCCAAAAAGAAAAGGATGGCGGCATAATTCAACAGGCCCTTTCATTCATGCCTCTGCGAGAATACCGGAAAAAGAGAAACTTCGCCAAATCGCCCGAACCTTCAGGCAAAAAGGCGGCGGATGATGAAGGTGGTCCTCTTCATTTCGTCGTCCAAAGACATCAATCTCACCATTTGCATTATGACCTGCGTCTGGAATTGAATGGCGTTCTTAAAAGCTGGGCAATTCCCAAAGGCCCTACTCTGGATCCCGAACAAAAGAAACTCGCCATTATGGTTGAAGATCATCCGCTGGAGTACCTGGCCTTTGAGGGCGTAATCCCCAAAGACAGCTATGGCGCGGGAACAACAATAATCTGGGACGAAGGCGAATATCACTGGGCGGGTATCTCGGGACGGCAGGAGAGTGAAAAGGCAATGAATGAAGGCCTTGAAAAGGGACATATCAGCTTTGTTTTGAAGGGCAGGAAATTGAAGGGAGAATTCGCCCTCGTGCGCTTAAAGCGCGCAAAGGAAAACGAATGGCTCTTGATCAAGAAGCATGACCAATTTTCCAATGCAGAACCTCTTGGGAATGACGAGCACATAGAATCAGTGGAGAATAAAAAAGGGAAGGCCGGGCGAAAACGGAAATCTTCTCAAGGGACGTCCGATTCCGATGTTGCCACGGTGCGGCTCGACGATGTCCCCGTCACAGAGGTGCCTCCAAGAATAAGCCCCATGCTTGCCACACTCATTGAGAAGCCCTTTGACCGGGAGGGATGGTTTTTTGAAATCAAGTGGGACGGCTACCGCGCCATTGCTGAAGTTGTCAGGAATAAGGTCCGGCTGTATTCCAGAAGTGATAAAGTCTTGAACGGACAATTTCCGGCGCTCATCGAAGCCTTGGAGACATTGCCTTTTGATGCAGTCCTTGATGGCGAAGTAGTCGTCCTCGATGACACAGGCAAGGCATCGTTTCAGTTGCTGCAGAATCATTTGAGAACTGGAGAAGGCCTGCTTGCCTACTACGTATTTGACATCCTCTACCTGAACGGACATGACCTCCGAAATATTCCGCTTCGGCGCCGGAAGCACATCCTCGCGCAGATCCTCCCGGACCTTCCGAATGTGTGCATCAGTGACCATATTGAGGAAAAGGGCATATCTTTTTTCCGGGCCGTGCAGAAAAACGGCGTTGAAGGCATGATGGCAAAAAACGGAGCGAGCATTTATCAATCCGGCGCGAGGAGCCGGGAGTGGCTTAAGATCAAGAATACCCTCAGTCAGGAGGCAGTCATCGGAGGTTTCACGTCGCCCCGGGGAGGCCGGAAGCATCTGGGATCGCTCTTGCTTGGCGTATATGAGGACAATGATCTTGTCTATATCGGGCGCTCGGGAGGTGGATTCACTGAAGATGAACTCTCCCGCGTGCATGCAAAGCTGAAGCCCCTGATAACGAAAATGTCGCCTTTCCGATCCTCACCCAAAACCGATGTCCCGGCAGCGTGGGTGAAGCCGGAGCTGGTCTGCGAAGTGCGTTTCTCCGAGTGGACCGATGAGGGCTATATGCGGCAGCCCGTTTTTCTGGGGCTGCGTGAGGACATCTCACCCTTCGATGTCAGAAGGGAGAGGCCCGAAGAGGATATTGCGATGCCCGACACACATCGTTTCAGGAAACAGGAAAAAGGCAGCACACGCATGATCATCGATGGAAGAGAGCTGCATCTCACGCACATGGAGAAGGTATTCTGGCCGGAGGAAGGCTATACGAAAGGAGACGTGATCAACTACTATCGAGCAGTGGCGCCCGTCATACTGCCGTATTTGAAGGACAGGCCGGAAGCCATGCACCGTTTCCCGGACGGTATAATGGGGCAGAGTTTTTTTCAGAAGAATGTGGATGATAAAATCGCCCCGTGGATTGAAACCGTATCCGTGCCTTACGAAGCAAAGGAGAGAGAAATCCGTTACCTTCTTTGTCAGAACGAGGCGGCCCTTGTCTATATGGCCAACCTTGGCTGCATTGAACTCCACACCTGGAGTTCACGCTACCGGACTCCGGATAATCCTGATTATCTCGTGCTGGACATAGACCCTCTCGATATTGATTTCCGACATGCGGCGGAGGCGGCGCTCGCCACGCGGGATGTCATCCAGCTTGCCGGTGCGAAAGGTTTTTGTAAGACCTCAGGTGCGACGGGACTGCATATCTATATCCCCATGGGGGCAAAATATACGACGGAACAGGTCCAGAAGTTCGCACAACTTATCAACATGCTTGTCCATCAGCGCTTGCCGGAAACAACGAGCCTCGCCCGCCCTCCGGGCAAGCGCGCGGGAAGGGTATATCTGGATTATTTACAGAACCGCAGGGGTGCAACGATGGCCGCGCCTTATTGCCTCAGGCCGAGAAGGGGCGCTCCCGTATCCGCGCCTCTCCGCTGGGAAGAGGTTAATGAAGACCTGAGCCCCGCAGATTTTCATATCGGGAATATGGCTAAACGGATAGATAAGATCGGCGACGTATGGGAGGGCGTCTTGCGGGGCGGCGTCGACATGGAATCCTGCCTCGAACGACTCTCACGGAGAACATAGATTCACACCCAATCGCTGCATATGAGGTCCAATAAGCCTGTACCTATTATCTCGTCTGCGTCATAATGAAAGGCACGGAGGTTTATTATGGTTTTTATGCCCACCTTTCTCAGGTTCTTCACGCCCGCCATTGTCGGCTGTCCACTTCTTATAGAGGTTGTCATCTGTTTTATGTAGATTAGGGACACCGGGAAATTGCCCGCTCAGGTGGACGGTTTGACACTTCTGCTAAGGGAGGCAGACCGATGATAAGAATCATAAATAGAAACGGGGAGACTTTTCTAATTACAGGTTTCATCACTATTTCGCTCCTCCTGCGCTACACTGTGGCCTTCATAATGTGCCCGAAACCGCGGACCTCCAGATTATCGTAACGGCCTGTAAAGTAGCGTGCGTTTATTTCATCCGGCCCCATGTCTACGACCTCCGCAAAACCGAATGCCCTCAGGTCGGCTGCCAGAGTGGAAGGATCAAAGAATGTTTGCCAGGGTTCGCCAGCCATGGCGACTAGCTTTGAGAGATTCTCGAAGGCTGCCCGCTGCCGGGGATTCAGCAATGAAGGTGAAATAACGTAATCGAAGACGACGCCGCTTCCCGTCTTCAGGCGGGCAATAAATTTAAGAGTCGCAGCGACGGCCTCTCCCGTCAAGTAAGGGGTTACTCCCAGCCACGAGAAGAAAGCCGGCTTACCGTGATCAAGATGTGCCTGCCCCAGTGCTTCCGCCATCGTCTCTGCCTCAAAATCCACAGGGACAAAGGTGAGGGAAGGGGGGATGGAGATGACTGCTGCCTCAAGTTGCGCACGCTTCCAACTCTGCGTAGCCGGGTGATCAACCTCGAAAACGCGGAGTTGGGCCTGCGTGTAATGGTTTCTATAAGCAAACGTGTCCAGGCCTGCACCCAGAATCACGTATTGACGCAACCCTCTCCCCACTGCTTCGCCAAGTACGTCTTCGGCATAACGGGAACGCGCTGCAATGAACGCCCTGAGTATGTCCGCGGCTGGAGTGGTTTGCAACACCGATGAGCCTTCTGCACCGACGATGCGCAACGCCAGGGGATCATCAAAGACACGGGGTTCATCAAGCATCTGGTGTGCAGCGCGCATCATTGCGGCCCTCTGCGCAGTAATGCTGGGACTATTTGCCGCCATAACCGCTCACCAATCTTTTTCCGAGTTCCACAGCCTCCTTCATTAAGGGTTTATTATTGGCAATCTCTCCGGCGTCCATAGCGCTTCCGTAAACCATCCCCACAATACATGCCTCGACGTATCCAAATGCATCCTGAAAGGTTCTAAGGGCGTTGACGCAGCCGGATTTAAACGGGTCAGAATCTCCATAGCTCATGGCTATTGCGATCCTTTTGTCGGCAAATGCTTCCTTGGCGTAAGGAATCAAAGCAAAAGTGCGATCCATCCACAGTTTTGTCTGCGCCGATAGGGTAAACCAGTAAACGGGGCTCGCAATTACCCACGCATCCGATTCCCGCAACTTTTTGTAGACAATCTGCATATCGTCATTGATAGAGCATCCTTTGCTGTTTGGTTTCTGGCATGCGTAGCATGATTTGCACGGCGCGATTTTCATCCCGTGGATAAAGAGGGTCTCGACTTTTGCGCCCATTGACTTTGCTCCCTGGACAATCCTTTCCGCCAGTATAGCGCTATTGCCTTTTTTCCTGGGGCTGCCCAGCAGAACGAGCACTTTCTTCATAGCATTCTTGTTGGTCATTTTATACCTCCCTTCTAACGAGCCGCGCCTAATTTCCGCCCATCTGCGGAGACGCCCGCGGCGTGTGCAGTCTGTGATAACTCGTTGGTGGCCCGGATCTTTCCAAGTTTCTCCATGGCTTCCAGATGGTCCTTTGTATTGTGGTGCTAATCAAGGAGACCGCCGCCAATCCGAGTTAACGATCTCTGTCGGGGCGACAATCTGAGATGCGCAGCCCACAAGGGAGAAGACGCAGAGATATATTAACTGCCTGCGCCAGGCTGCCGACGTCATCGCACGAGGATCCTCTTTCTCACAGTAATGTTCCCTGCAAATATAATTTGTCTCGCTTTATCCTGCATACCTGTCAGTGGACCACCAATGCCTCTTCGGGACAGGTTATAACCATATCGTCTTCGCTTTTAATCAATTCCGTGGTGAGGAAAGCCTGGGGCAATACATTGTTTACGTAGTACCGCGCGCTTGCGATCTTCCCGGTATAGAATGTCGCCTCGGCCGAATCAGAGGGAATACCGGTGAACTTGTTTCTCGCAATCAGGGCCTGTTCCATGAGACACTCCGCGACCTGGACCTGTGAGCATACGAAAAGAGCTCTTATCGCATTTAGAGGTATGAGAGGCCTCTTCTCGCCAATGTTGTTATACCAGGAATCGTAAGTTGCCTTTACGTCCTCCAGACACTTATGGCCCCTAGCTAGATCACTCATTTCCTTCTCGAAGCCGGAGGCATTGCGGTTCGCATCGATGAAGTCTCTTATCGTAGATATCCAGTTCACAAAAGAAGAGCCTTCCTTCATCCTCATCTTTCTCCCAACCAGATCGTTTCCGTGAATGAAGGAGGTCCCTTCCCAGATCGACAGGATTTTTGAATCTCTTAGATATTGTTCGACCGGATACTCCTGCGTATAGCCAACCCCGCCGAGGATTTGGATTGCCTGGGAGATCATTCCGAGACTCGTCTCGCTGCCGTAACATTTCACCATCGGGGTGAGTATCTCCGCCAACTCTCCGAGCTTCCCGGCCCTTGCCCTGTCCTTGGAGTTGGCCTGAATATCAAGATAATAAGATGCCTTGAATACCATAGCCCTAATACCTTCGACGTGCGCCTTCATATCAAGGAGCATCCTCCTGACATCTTCGTGCTTTATGATCGGGACGCGGTCAGCATCCTTTATGCCGAACGGCCTTCCCTGAATGCGCTCCGTGGCGAACTGCGACGCGAAGTAGTAGGCTGCGGCCGCCTGGGTGTTGGCATTGTGGCCTGTACCGATCCTCGACTCATTCATCATATGAAACATCATCGCTAGACCCTGGGAACGGCCTCTTTCGTCAGGCGGTGGACCGAGACGGATTCCATAGCACTCATCCTCATCGCCGAAATTGAGCAGTGCCGTAGCCTGAGCATGGAGCCCCATCTTGTGCTCCAGGCGCGCAGTCCTGACGTCATTGGATTTGCCCAAAGTACCATCCTCGTTCACCCAGGTCTTTGGGACGATATAGAGCCCGATGCCGGGAGAGCCCGGGGCCCCGCCTTCGGGGCGGGCCAGCACCATGTGAATGGTGTTTTCACAGTGGCCGCCATCCCCTCCGGTTATGAATATCTTGGTCCCCTTGATCTTGTATATACGGGGATCCTTGGTCGGGGATGCCTTCACCATGATATCGCCGACATCCGATCCAAAATTGGGTTCGGTGAGGCACATCGTACCCTGCCAATAGCCGTCGAGCATTTTTTGCAGGAACATGGTCTTGTCCAGGTCGGTTCCGAAACGTATTATCAGGTTGGCCGCACCGGTCGTAAGTTTAACATAGGACGTCAGGGCAGGGCAGGCTGCCTGATTGACCTCCGAGGCAGCCTTGAAGAGGATGAGGGGCATGCCGGAGTCGATGCCAATACATTCGCTGCTCGAACCCCAGCCGTTCTGCTGAAGAAATTTATATGCCTCCTTGAATCCGGGCGCAGGCGTAACGACGCCGTTTTCGAATCTCACGCCTGCCTTGTCGCCCGGGGCGTTAATGGGGTTGATGACGTGACGGGCGACTTTATAGACCTCATTTAAAAGGATGTCGACATCTTCAATACTGAATCTGTCTTTGAAGCGATTGCAGGCAAACACCTCTTCGGAGGGCAGCCATTCCTTCAAAATGAATTTTAGATCTCTCAAGTCATACTTGAATTCCATTATCCGCTTCTCCTGTTCGGGACATGTTTATTCCATTGGCTGCACTCTATTACCCATCCACTATCCCCTAGACTCTGTTCGGGGCGTAGCCAAGGGCAGCATTGGCCACTATCATTGTGTGCATGTTGGAAGTTCCTTCCAGCGTTTCAAACTGCTTTGAATCCCGGAGAAAGCGTCCGCAAGGATATTCACCGGAGTAACCATAGGAACCGTGAAGCTTCATGCATTCATTGGCCGCATAGACGACGATCTTTGCCCCGTAGAGCTTGGACATCGATGTCTCCATCACGTTCGGAAGGCTTTTATCCTTCAGCCAGGCCGCCTTATAAACCAGGGCTGCAAGCGATTCGTGCTCCATCTTCATCTCCGCAATCTGCTGCTGGATGAGCTGGAATCTGCCTATCTGTTTTCCGAACTGCGTTCTTTCGTTCGCATACCTGATGGATTGCTCCAGTATGGCGCCGGAAAGGCCCAAGGCGCCGGCCGAGCAGCCAAGGCGGGTTGCGTTTAGCTGTGTCATGCAGATCTGAAATCCTCCGTTCAACTTGCCGAGGACGAGTTCTTTGGGAACCCTGACATCCTCAAAGGCGATCTCCGCCGTGTCGGAAGCCCACAACCCCACCTTGTCGTGAAGCTTCCGGCGAGTTATGCCGGGCAGGCTGTAATCCATTATGAGGCAGGTGATTCCCTTTGCGCCGGCATCCTTGTCCGTCTTCACATAAAGGAGGCCGCGATCGCATATGGTGCCGTTGGTTATGAACATCTTGCTGCCGTTCAAGAGGAAATAATCCCCCCTGTCCTGTGCATGGCAACGCATGCTGGCCACATCGGAGCCTATATCGGGCTCCGTCATGGCGAAACTTCCGATGTATTCGCCGTTGACAAACCTGGATATGTAATGCTCCTTCTGGGCTTGCGTGCCGAAATTCTGGATTGTCAAGGCCGGGCCCCAGCATTGCATGTTGAAGGCCATCCGCCAGGAGGTGTGGATCTTTGAGATCTGCTCTATTGCCAAGCACCCTTCGAGAAATCCCATACCGTTGCCGCCATATTTCTCGTCTATACAGAAACCGAAGAAACCCAGCCCGGCCATCTTTTCGAATATCTCCCTGCGCCAGTACTGATTCTTCTCGTCCTCCTCCACGTGCGGCTTGATTTCATTCTCTGCGAAATTTTTCGCCACGTCCTGAATCATTCGCTGTTCTTGCGTCAGTGCAAAATCCATGGTGTCCTCCTTGCTGATTTATGATTTTCTCTCCACGATAATGCATATACCCTGTCCGCCGCCGCCGCAGATAGTCTCAAGCCCGTAATGGGCGTTGCGCCTCTTCATTTCATGGAGCAGCGTTGTCAGTCTCATCGTGCCGGTCGCGCCTACCGGATGGCCGAGAGAGATACCCGATCCGTTCACATTCACCTTCTCTTCCCTGTCTTTTTCGCTGAGGCCACAGAGCTTTGCATCGGCCAACGTCTGGACTGCGAAGGCCTCCTGCACCTCTATGAGATCAATCTGATCGATTTTCAGGCCAGCCTTCCTCAGAGCCTTGGCAACGGAGACGGGTACCGCCGGATACGTCAAGGTCGGATCCGTGGCGGCAATGGCACAGGACCGAAAATATGCAATCGGCCTGGTGCCGAGCTCGCTTGCTTTCTTCTCCGAGGCGAGGATAACGACGGAGGCGCCGTCATTCTCGGAAGAGGAATTGCCTGCAGTGCACACCCCGTCGGGATAAATTGGCCGGAGCCTGGCAAGCTTTTCCAGAGTAGTTTCGCGGCGAGGCCCCTCATCGGTATTGAAAAATATGACGTCCCCGTCTTTTCCCTTTCCGATGGGCACAGGGACTATTTCCTGGGCAAATTTTCCGGCATCCCATGCTGCAATGGCCTTCCTGTGGCTCTGATATGCCCATCTGTCAGCCTCTTCCCGGGTTATATTTTCCCTCTTGGCCGCCGTCTCCGCCCAGGACATCATCGAGTTCAACTCTCCGTAACGGTGAATGGGCTGAGACATCACCCTTCCGCGCTGAATCCTGTCGTACAGGGGTATGCCCCACATAGCAAGGGCACCGTGGCCACGGGGCATGAAGCCGTATTTGTCGTGATTCTTTCCGCCGAGGCCCCACCTGATGTCGCCAGGGATGTAAAGTTCGGCCTGGCTCATGCTTTCCATGCCTCCTGCGGCTATGATCTCCGCGTTTCCCGTCTGTATCTGGAGAGCGCCGTAGAATAAAGATTCAGCTCCTGAACAGCAGCGCCGGTCGATTACGACGCCCGGAACTGTATCCGGCCAGCCCGCATCGAGGACCGCCATCCGGGCGCCGTTGGCGCATTCCCCGTTCTGGTAGGAGGTCCCCATAATGACATCATCAACCGCAGCGGCTTCGATACCGGCTCTCCTTATAGCCTCATTCAAAACGAGGCTGCCGAGCCGGTAAACCGGAACATTTTTCATGGCCCCGCCATAGGCGCCTATTGGCGTGCGGACACAACTTAGAATAACCACATTTTCCATTTTCAGTTACCCCTTAATTTCTAGAGAAGACTTAATTAGAAGTTAATATCCGTCCGCGGCTAGTTCGCGCCGGATGTATAATCACGCCAGTCCTTGCCGGTTTTAGCTTTGATCAGGTCTCGGCGGAAGACATGTCAAACCCATTTACGTGAAAGGAGATTACTCCAGGTATCCTCTTTCAGGCATCAGATTATGGCGAGTCAGAACTGCGCCAGTCGCCTGAATAACATCACGGGAAATGCGAATTTTCTCGTGAAGCATGGGAGCTTCTATCGTAACTGCCCGCGGCCCGAAGGCAAAAAAGTGATCAATGGCCTTGTTGGCATTGGTGAATGGATTGCCATGTGGTAACGCCTGTACCAGAGCAAAGACCTGACTGACGACCCCGGTCAGCTTTTCTGAGATGTCCCGTGCTTTCTCGTGATCGTTCGTCTCAAGACTTTCGATGAGAGAGGTGAGATTCTGAGGGAAGCAGTTAGCGGTGCTCAGGAGGAAACCGTCGTAGCCGCCACCTGCGCCTGTGAGCCACTGCGCATAATTGCCCTCGGCGCCCCTGACGAGAAAGACGCCTCCTTTGTCGAGACCGGAGGTAGCAATGCTGTCCCGACCGCTTGAGTCCTTGAACAAAAACAGGTTGGAAAACTTCTGCACGAGTCTTTCAAAGGTTTCGGGCGCCACTTCATTTTCCGTGACTTGGGGCAGTTGGTACAGGGCTATAGGCATTCCTATTTCGAGGACCGCGGAAAGACCGGCTTCGATTTGGTGCTGTGCGAGCGCCTTTCCCCGGGGCGGACAGATGGTGAAACCGCAAACACGATTTGTTTGCAGGACTTCGCTGGTATCCTCTGTTCCGGCCGGATTTTCCTGAAGCATCTTAATCATGTTGAAGATCAGCCGCTTCATGGCTTCAGCGCCGGCTTCCAGGACACCGAGGATGAGGCTGATCTCGCTCATCCGTGCCTTTTGTATCGCGAAGTCTGCCACTGCCAATGTTTCATCCTCCGTCAGATCCCAACCGTCACCGGTTGATCCGGGGATAAGGAATCCTTTGACCCAGGGGACTATGTGGTTGAAATGGACATGCATCCTGTCAAAATCGATGCTGCCATCAGACCTGTAGTGTGTGAGGAGGGGGCACCACAATCGAGGTACGCCGGAAGGAAAGAGCTTGTTGATTAAAGTCCTGCGCTTCTCTGCAACATCTTTCATCGAGCATCCTTTCACAACTTGAGTAATTTTGGCGGACATAGGCCATTTATCACAGTTCTTGGTCGACAGGCAATAGGCGATTGGAGTAGGCAAACAGAAATTCTCTTCTCAAAATTAACAAAAATTTAACCAGTCTTTAACACGTCTGCAATATTCTACATCTATACAGTTTACGATTCTATTTTTCATGTGAGCCAGCTTCTTGCGGCACAATAGAATCGGTAGTCTGGGCAACCTGGAGCATGTTTTTTGATTATGCCGAAAAAAGTTCTTGTCGTCGATGATGAAAAAGACATCGTAGATTTGATCAGCTACAATCTCGAAAAGGAAGGGTTTATGGTCATCAAGAGTTACGATGGGGAAAGCGCCCTCGAACTTGTTAAGGCAAAAAGACCGGATCTCGTAATTCTAGACCTCATGCTTACCGGCATCAGAGGGTTGGAAGTCTGTAAATTGATCCGAAAGAGTCTGGAAACGGAAGCTCTTCCGATTATCATGCTCACGGCCAAAGGCGACCAGGCAGATAAGGTGCTGGGCCTTGAGATGGGAGCGGATGATTACGTCACCAAGCCGTTCAACGTGAGAGAGCTGATAGCGAGGATCCGCGCGGTCCTGCGCAGGGCGGAAGTGCTTCCTGATTCAGATGCTAGAGAGTACTTTGAATATAAGAAGCTCCAGGTTGATTACAGTTCCTATGAGGTTACTTTAGACGGGTGGAAGGTTGTTATTGGTCCGAAGGAACTAAAGTTATTGCAATTTTTAACAAGGCATCCCGGCAGAGTCTATACGAGGGATCAACTCTTAGACTATGTCTGGGGGGATGAAACATTCGTGGAGCCTCGTACGGTGGACGTTCATATCAGCAATTTGAGGGCGGCCATAGAAGAAAATAAGAAAAAGCCGCAATACATCCTTACCATCCGGGGTATAGGATATAAGTTTGCGGATATGAAATGAGCTCTTTAAGAAACCACGCATACCATAGTCCTCAGTCATCATTTTCATCATTTCTTAACATTTGCTTAATCATGATTTAACAAAAATGGGATACTGTGCAGCTGATTTTGCAGGGAAGGGGGTGTTGCAATAGCCAGAATAAGTTTACATGTCCGAGAAGAGCAAAAAATTAAAAACAGGAGGAAAGGAATGAAAAGGTTTGGGATGATTGTACTATTATTTATTGCGCTGATTATGGCCTGTGTCTTTCCCGCATCCGCCGCGGACGTGAAGTTCAGCGGGTCTTATGTAGCACAGGGGTACTATGACAACAATCGCGCGCTGCTGTCAAACGGCGGCGCATCAGTATCCAATGTCTGGCAGAGGCTGAGGGTTCAGACAGATTTCCAGATCCAGGAAGGCCTGAAATTTACAACCAGGTTCGATGCCCTGGAGAAGATATGGGGTGCTGCCCGTTCCACAACGCCGACCGCAACCAATATTGCCACCGACAACCAGGAATCCGAGAATATCAAGTTCACCCATGCATATGTAACCTTCAATATTCCCGGCAGCAATTATGGCACCTTGATGGTGGGTTACCAAACTCAGGGCACATGGGGTACGGCCTTTGGCGACACAGGCGAACAGGACTACGGCAATAGGGTCAAGTGGGATCTGGTGACAGGGCCATGGTTTTGGGGAGCCCGCTGGGATAAGGTCGAAGGAAGCAAGTACTACAGCCCCGCCGGTCCTGCCGGTAATGTAGGGGTTGCCAGCTACGTCACGGACCACGACTACGAGAAGTATTCTGTCCTTGGTGGATACAGGTGGAACAAGGGAGACGCAGGTTTGCAGATAACTTATTACCGCAACACCACCACTGCTGATAATCCTGCTAACGGGTATAAGGCAGACTACGTGCTCTTCTATCCATACGTGAAGGCACAACTGGGTATCGTTTATGTC
>DASRZZ010000009.1:0-71304 GCA_035685925.1 Syntrophales bacterium
TTGTACAGCGAACAGCAGGAAGCGGTCGAGTCCCGCTTGAAACAGGAGAAAGGCAATTTCGGGCTATTATTTTTCTATTCGCCTAACTGCGGTTATTGCGTCGAGCAATCCGGTATACTTAAATTCTTTATCAACAAATACAAGTGGGACATCGAGGGTGTAGACGTAACCAGGGAGCCGGATGCAAAAGTGCCGTTCAACCGGTACCACACCTACGCTCTTGTTAGTGCAGAGGTCGTCAGGCGATTCAATGACCATAGCGATAGGCGTCGTATCACTCGATAAAATAGATGGCACGATATATGAAGCCATAAGGTATCTAAGCAATAGGAAATTACGCCTGAACAGGGGAACGTATATGAGTTTCAGAAGGGCGGCTTGATGGACCCGTTGGCGACACAAAACTAAACATGACATAAACAAATCTATCACTGGCGATTAGTAATACAGTAATCTAAATTCACCCACGTACTGTTGACTGAGTATCTTTATCGAGCTCATTGAATTTCTGTTGAAAGCATCAGGCGGGCCGATTCATTTATGTCGCACCTTTCGTCCCGTGACTCACGCAAGTCATCAGATCAAATTCGCGTTGTGCTACAAATTTCTATCACCTACGCCTTTACGGCCAGAGGTTGCACTCAGGATTGCTTATTACAGTTAGACTATTCCGATTGTGGTTATCTGTATCGTAACCTTTCCGACATTCAGAAACCAGATGGATATGTTAGCAGCCTCGTACAATTCGGAAAAGTTTCAGAAAAAAAGCAGTGTCTTGCGGACATTCAAAAACCCTCGAACCAGAAGGCCCCGGAGGGCGTGGCCCAGTGTTTTGAGATGCAACTGACAACGATCGATTAGAAGGAGAGTGTCAGTTTGTGAGTTACGAGATAGTCGTTGTCGATGTTGGCTCCCGGATCGGTACCTTTCCAATAATCGCCCGCCCACAGGTAGGCAAAGCCGACCATGTAGGAAAGGTTATCATAGATCTTATAGGTCGCCGTGATATCCAGTTCTCTACCGTAGTCCTTGGACTGCCAGTTAGTCGCTGTGACGTCCCGGTCGGCCTGGGCCCAGGTAAAGCTCGCCTTGAGGTCCAGTTTCGGTACAGGCCTTATACCGGCGAAGACCTGCAGCAGGAAAGCATTTGAAATACCTCCTGACATGGATGGCAGTGTACTGGCACCGGCTACGACAGGGAAATTGGCCGGGTTACCCATCTTACCTTCCCACCTGCCCAGGTCATAGTTGAAGAGAATCAAACAGGGGTTAAAATCAGTACCGCCTCCGACACCTGCTTCATTCTTGTCTGTCGTGCTTGGGTCGTCGCCCTGCACCCACACGACTGTGGAACCTGCATATGCGGGTGCGAAATCATAGGTAAGAGAGGCATAGGCTTCCCATCCACTCTTGTCTACATCAGGTCCCACAGGGAGCCCTGTTGCTGGGTTGATAGCCCCCGGACTCTCCCACGCCTTCGATTTGCCTGTAATGTAATTAACTTCGGCCTCGAAATAGGCAGGACCAACCTGTACCTTCACATACGGATCAAATATCCAGTACTTTGACTTGTATCCTGTATCAGGGACAGCGGAGGGACCGCTCGTATTGGTGATGAGATAGTAGTAGATGAGCAAACCCGCATTACCCTTGCCCCAGTCATACCCAAAGCAACCAATGAACTTGTCCGCCTGGGAATCAACCTGGTAGCTGGTAACCCCTACATTGCCGGAAGGACCGGCCGGGCTATAGTACTCTGAGCCTTCTATCTTATCCCAGAGGACTACAAATGTCCAAGGACCGACGGGGTAATCGTACCTTACCCTGCGGCCATAGTACTGTTCGCCGCTGTCACCGAAGTCGGTACCAAATTTCGCCTGACCCTGGTAACCGGCTCTCAATACGCCGCCCCAGAGGTTGGCAGTCACATATGCATACGTGAACTTGATATTCTCTGACTCGGAATCCACTCCATTGGGGTTAGATAACGGGGCCCCGGGTGTGTACCCCGAAAGAGAACCCCCAGCATTCCGCTGAGCGCCCCAAATCTTTTCCAAGATATCGGCTCTGGTCGTAAAATTCAGGCCTTCCTGTATATTGAAGTCCGCCTGAAGTCTCAGTCTCTGCCAGACGTTCATGAGAGATGCGCCGCCGTCTTTCAAGAGGGCGCGGTTGTTTTCATAGTAACCCTGGGCGACATATGACCCGCCGAACTTCACATCCGCAGCAGATACGGGCATAGCAAAGGCCACAGTCAGGGTAACTGATAGTAAGACTATCCAAAACTTTTCCATTTTTCCTCGGGGTAGCTCAATGAGTATATTGTGCCGATGTAAGGAATCACGCCTTCCTCATTTTCCAGCAGATACCTGATTTGTGACTCTACTCTTCCCCTCACTGTATCTGGAGAATCGCCGTCTTTAATGTGCAATGCCCTGCTGAGAAGGTCTACAAGCGGGAAGTAGGGCATGTGCTGAGCATAAGCATAGGCATAGGCATGACCTTCGCGCCACTGGATTGTATTGAGATCGAGACTCGCCCTGAATTCCTCGATGAGTCTACTCTGACCTGTCCCCGCATCTCCAAGGATGGAGAAATTACAGCCCTTGCCCTGTTTCAGGTTCCGAACTGCTTCCTGTAACTGCGCCATCTCCTCTATTAGTTGCTGATCTCCGAAAGATTTGGAACTGCGACATTGCCGTGCAATGTGCCTCCTGTGATTGCACACCCTCCTAGAGCAATAAGAAAGATAAGTAGCGACCATCTTAATTGATTGAACTTAGTCATTCTAATCATTTCTTGTCCTCTTCTTTTGTTTGATGCAATTACCCAAACAATTATGCATCAACATTATCACCTCGAAATAAAAACCTCGCTCTCTTTTGAGACACGGGGTTTCAATAATTAGTCCGTATTAACCTCATTGAGGGTTAAAGACTTCATTATTTTTCTGTGACGTCTTTACATCTGCATTCTGATTATCATGGCTGTCACAAAAGCACAGAAAAAGCAACAGCGCCGCTGAGAAAGTACAGAATATTGTTTTTATTTTTCCTCCTTCATCGGCTAACATTATTCTTTATATTGCTGTGATGTCCGCCTAAGAAAACAGACCCTTGATTACTTTAACATCCGGATTTGATGATATTAGTCCACATGCGTATTGTATGATTAATTTTGACAGGAACTTCCTTTTTTGTACGGAGAAGTATAAGACGAGCGGCCATTGTGAGTCAATGCGATTCATAAGAACTGGTTTGAAACTTTCCGTTTGAAACATTCATGACGCCAGCCGTCACAAAAAAGAATGAAAATAGCCTTGTCGACACCTTTATGGTCAGAGTGTAATAATATCAACGTATTAGGCTTCTATTTACAGGGGAAATGTTGTATTCTGATGAAAAAACAAGAAGAGGAAGCTATGCGTGCGTTCCTTAAGCAGAGTTACGTAGTTGACATGAAATAAGAGTCTTTGAATAACGTTTTTTTGTATAGTATCTTAAATTGCGTTTAAATTTCTTCCATATTTGATTCCTTTTCCCCAACCTCGGAAAAAAAGCAGAAGCCTCTTTCGCAGCAGCATGCTGTGCCGCATCATTACACCCTTGGCATGACATGATTCAAGGTTATTTTATCCGCAAGAGATATTTTTCTTTATCTTTAGTGAGATTTATTTCTTTTCCATCTCATTAAAAAAGTCAATGTTTTGCCTTAAACATGAGCAAGTAATTGAAAATATCCAGTTATAGGAGATCGGTTATACATGATAAATTATTATATACGATTAGAGTAAAGTATATATAAATATATTATTCTAAATAATTAAAAATAAAAGTATTGACAAGACAATAAAAGTAATGCTAATGTTAAAACAAGGAAAGGAGGATAGTATGGGTAATATTACATCATCTTTTGAGTTGCCGGAAGATTTAAAAAAAGGACTGATTGAATGCGCACGAATAAGCGGGCGTAAGCAAACCATTATTGTTAGGGCAGCTTTGCATCACTTTATTACCTCGGACTTGGAAAAACAAGAATCTTTGATTAAGGACTATTTACAATGTGGAAAGTAAGCGCGCGGCTACTTTTCAAAGATTTCATCAAAGTTGGCATCTATGGAGTTATCCTCTCAGACCCAATTAATGGAGATAAATATGGAGGATATTGAAGAATGAGAAAAAAAATGAGGCACAGTGAAGTAAGGGACTTACAATTATGGGATTTGCAAACCGACTGCAATCAGTGTGTCCTTAAAACAGAAGAAGTCTGCCCTTATCTTGAAACCATAGTGAATTGCCATCTGTTTAATGATTTAAAAAGTCGAAGGGTATTTAACGGTTTCAAGAAAGAAAAACGTCTGTACCCGAGAATCATAACTTCTATTCCTGCTTTCATCAGCAACGATGGCTCAGGAAAAGAAAATTTACACATCGGCTCGATAACAGATATTTCGCTCGGTGGTTTACGAATTTCAATCCCCAGAGGTATGAAACACGAGGTATTGACTGCTCGTCAGACGCCTGAATTTGAAATTATTACCAAATTGCCGGACGAGAATACGCCTATACATTTGAAGTGTAAATCACAAAGAGTTGTATATTCCAAGGATAACATCCACGTCGGGGCATCTATCGTTGATGCCGATTCCCGTAGCTATAAATCTTTTAAGAACTACCTGATGTAAAGATTGACCTGTTCCGGGAAGACCGGCCAATTTTTCCAGTTAAGATTCTGGTACGGTGAAGCAATTCAGGGATCGAGATTGCATAGTCATGAAATTGTTTTGAGGTCATGAAAAACAGCGGCGCCCATGTTCTCCTTTTTCGTGTCGAATATCCTCGTACTGCCGGATCTCGCCTCTTTCGCTTCTTCGAAGAAGTATCTCAAGAGGTTAAGATCGCCGCTGTTCGGGATCCCCGATTTCCAATCCGCTGAAATCTTTGCTAACACTGACAAAAGCCCGAATGCATAAAGGCTCAACATCGTCACCCGCCTCAGGAAGAATTGTCTCTCGCCCGCCTTTTCCCCATGGAAGATGATACCCAGTAGCAACATGCGCTTGAGCGTTCGCACATTGGCCTTGACCAGCTTCACTGCTTCTTGCACGGTTCTGTCGCCGCAATCCAGGCGCCACGGCATCGCAGCAAAAGAGGATAAGAAGTCTCTTACGATGAAAAACCAACGGGAGAACCCCTTGTGTGAGATGAGCCTCCTTTTAAGACGCCCGAGGAGGAAGAGCGCCGGATAGATGGAATGGATTTCCGTCGTTCCCTCGAATATGGGGACAACCCGGAAATCGCGCATCCGTTTTTCGTAGGGCTGAGTCATGAGATAGCCCGCGCCTCCTGCCACCTGCATGGCGTCATAAAGGACGTCCCAGGCCCGCGTCGAACCATAAAGCTTGCAGTGCGATGTCTCGATCACCATGTCTTCACCCGGCCGCGATTCGAGAAGATTTGCGGTAAGATAATTAATGCAGGACGTGACGAATCCGTGGGTTCGGGCATTGATTATTTTCTCCTGGACAAGAGGAAATTCCCGGATGGGAACACCGAACTGAATTCTGGAGCTGGCGCGCATGACCATGCCTTTCAAGGATACGTCTATGAGACCGGCGGATGCGGCGCCGAGGGCCAGTCTCCCGTAGTTAAGAATAGCCAGAGCAATCTGGAAACCTTCTCCTGGTTTGCCGAGCATGTTTTCTACCGGGACATGAACATTCTGAAATTGAATGGAGGCCGTAGAACTGGCCTTTATACCCATCTTGTGCATGTCCTTCCCGATCTTCACGCCTTCCCATGCGGTCTCCACGATGAAAGCGCCCATGAACCCCGGATGCGATGGGTCCATCTGGGCAAAGGTGGTAAGACCCTGCGCATAGTTTGCGTTGGTGATGTAAGTTTTCATGCCGTTGAGGATGTAATATTTTCCATCTCCGGAGAGTTCAGCCTTTGTCTCAATATGTCTCGCATCGGAGCCAAAATTCGGTTCTGTGAGTGCGTAGGAAAAAATCATCTTCCCGGATGCGGCAGGGGGAAGATATTGACGCTTCTGTTTTTCTGTTCCGAATAGTTCAATCCCTTTGATGCCGATGAAGAGGTGGGCAAGAAAAACGGCGGCGGCGGCCAAGTCCTGGGCAGAGATCTCTTCAACGAAGCGGATGCAGTCGACAAGGTCAACTCCCAACCCGCCATATGTTTCAGCAAGACTGATCCCGAAGAAACCTCTTTCTCTCATCTCCTGCAGCATCTCCTCCGGGATGCGTCCCTCATCTTCAATCTTCTGCGGTGAATGGTCCTTAAACATGTCCCGATAGGATTGCAGTAGCGATTGGACCTTCTCTGAATCCACCGGCATGCGGTAGGAATCAAAGACCGCTTCATCAAAGATGCCTTCCAATACCTTCTCCATGAAGCTCCGCGATGCCATTACTTATCTCCCTTCTCCTGGCAACTATACCCTTCCTTGCAGATCGTGGCGGCAAATATTCCATCCATTACTTATAGACTGAGTAGTTGCTCTCGGACATATAAAGTATAAGCGGCATGCATAGAGATTTCCATCTTTTTTCGCCGGGATTCCAATAATGGTCATATTGCATCCGGCTGTCTTTAGCCGCTCCATTTCTTGAAGCCGCCCTCTGATATTAATCCCATTTTTCTCTTGCAATGGGGATTCTTATATGTTAGAAAATTCGCGAAAATCATCGAGTAGGTTACTGATGAGTGGGCTGATGCCCACTTTTTTTTTCTAAATGCTAAAGAGGCGACATCTGCAAAGGCGCTTGCGCTGGGTATGATGCAGACTACTACACGCGTCTGCTGGCAGTTGTCTCCCTGCTAATGAATTGGAAATAAATGGCAGATAATAGAGCTACATACCGGGACAAAATCAGGCGACTCATTGAGCCTGTGATCGAATCTGAAGGCATGGAAATCATCGATCTCGAATGCCTGAAAATGAAATATCGGTGGCTGGTGCGAATTTACATCGATAAAGAGAGAGGTGTCACTATCAATGATTGTTCTGAAATCAGCAAACAGGTAGGGGATGTCCTTGATGTTTACGACGTACTTCCCGGTGCTTACACATTGGAGGTTTCTTCCCCGGGCTTGAACCGGCCTCTTACCAGAGACAAGGATTTCATTAAGTACCGCGGATCTACTGTCCGCATCAAGACAGGCGAAAAGCTTGACGGCGTGAAAAATTTTCATGGGATACTGAATGATTATCTCGACGAAAATGGGATGAAGACTCTGATCGTCGATGTTTCGGGGAAGGTTTATCATATACCGCGAGATATGGTTGTTAAGGCACACCTTGTTTATGAAATTTGATGCAAATATGGAGGACTCTAAATGTTACCAGAACTTAAACGTCTGATAGAGCAGATGGGTAAGGATAGAGGCATAGACAAAAGTGTTATAGTAGAGGCACTGGAAATGGCCATGCTGACTGCTGCGCGCAAAAAATTGGGGCTCCACGTAGATCTCGAGGCGCATTACAACGAGGAAGTGGGGGAAGTTGAAGTTTTTCAATTCAAGACCGTCGTAGATAAAGTGCTACATCCCGATGTTCAGATTTCGGTGGTTGAGGCACGCCAAACCTTGGATGAAGGAGCGGAAAGGGGAGACAGTCTCGGAATAAAGATAGAAACGAACACCTTTGGCAGGATTGCCGTCCAGACGGCTAAACAGATAATTATTCAAAAGGTTAAAGACGCTGAAAGGGATAACATTTATGATGAATACAAAGATAAAAAGGGTGAACTTGTCAGCGGCTTTGTTCAAAGATTCGACGGTGGAAATATCATCGTTAACCTCGGACGGGCGGAAGGTGTGATACCCGCAGTGGAACAGATTTACAGAGAATCCTACAAACGCGGCGAACGGATTCGTGCATATGTGTGCGACATCAAAAAGATATCCAAAGGACCTCAGATCATCCTCTCCAGGACACATCCCGGTTTCCTCAAGGCACTCTTCGAAGTCGAGGTGCCGGAGATCGCCGAAGGTTTAATCGAAATTGTAAATGTGGCGCGAGAACCGGGAAAGCGGGCCAAGATCTCCGTGAGAACAAAAGATAAAGATATCGACCCAGTGGGCGCATGCGTCGGCATGAGAGGTTCCCGCGTGCAAAGCGTGGTTCAGGAATTGAGAGGGGAAAAGATAGATATCGTCCCCTACTCCGTAGATAACGCCAGCTATGTCTGCAGTGCTCTTTCGCCGGCGAAGGTCAACCGCGTCATTATGGATGAGGAAAACCGCTCAATGGAAGTAATAGTCCCTGACGATCAGCTGTCTCTGGCTATCGGAAAGAATGGACAGAATGTGAGGCTTGCCGTCAAATTGACGGGGTGGAAGATAGACGTTAAGAGTGAATCCATGGCTGCCTCGCAAGAGGCGGAAGGATTTAAGTCTCTCATCAAGATTCCCGGTATCGGTGAGGCTATGGCGGAGAAACTTTACAATGAGGGCTTCAAGAGTGTTGCCATGGTCGCAACGGCAGAACCTGAGATGCTGTCAGCGATTCAGGGGGTGGGAGAAAAGAGTGCGACACAGTGGATCGAAGCGGCAGTTAAGATTATCGAAGAAGAGGCAGCAGAACGCAAGAGTGCCTGATAGGAGCCGCGAATAGAACCGGGGTAAGTCCTGCGAAGACTAAATTAATGAAAAGATGTAATGTAAAAACCATTATATGTGAGGGTTTCAAGAATGCCTAAGAAGAGAGTCTACGAATTAGCCAAGGAATTGAGTATCGATAGCAAGGAACTGATATCTCGTTTGGAAAAATTCGGCATAGCAGTAAAGTCTCACTCGAGTACGCTCGAAGACGCAGATCTGGAGAAGATACACAAAGAATTGCTATCGGGTGAACCGCATGAAATGGTTGAGCAGAGAATAAAGTCCACGATCATAAGGAGACGGGCGGTGCGTCCCGCTGTGGAAGAAGTCAAAGCAGAACCTGTAAGGGAAGAAATCCCCGTAAAGCCTGAAGAAGAGAAGACTGAACCAGCGGTCCAAAAAGAGGCCAAGAGAGAAAAGGCCGGCCCTAAGGAAGTACAGGCAAAAGTGGCCCCCCCCGCAGAAAAGACGCCGAAGATAGCCCCTCCTGAGGAGGTAATCCCTTCTAAAGTTGTCAAACCGGAAGAACCGGCAGTTAAAGATGTGAAAATGGAAAGCCAGTCTGTTGAGACAGTCGAAAAAGTTTCCAAGAAGCCCTCGAAGAAGATTGAATTAGTTGAAAAAAAACCCGCGCCCCCCTCAGTAATTTCCAAAGAGTCTCCGGCAGAGAGAGAAGTGCCGCAAAAAGAAGATAAAAAAGAGGCGATATCTACTCAAACGTCGAAAGAATTTGCTCCCAAAATCAAGAAAGAACCCTCCCAGAAGCCGGCGCTAAAGATCGTCAAGGAGATTATTCCTCCCAAGGTGGTCGAAAAACCTGCTAAGTGGGAACCAGATAAAGCCAAGATAAAAGGTAAGAAGCCTGTCGAAGTTGTAATGGAAGAGCTGCCGTCGGCAAGGAAAAAGGCTTTTATTAAGAAACTAGTAGACAAGAAAGACCGGCGTGAGGATTTAGACAGAGAAGAGAGAATCATTAAATGGAAGGATGGGAAAAGGCAAGTCACTTCCAAAATGAAAAAGACGGCCATTACTACCCCGAAGGCAATAAAAAGGAGAATAAGGGTGGGTGAAGTAATAACAGTCGGCGAACTAGCCAAAAAAATAGGTGTCAAAGCGAGTGAAGTTATCAATAAACTGATGGGGCTCGGCTTGATGGTTACCATCAACCAGTCTATAGAAAGCGACGCTGCGACTCTCATTGCCGGTGAATTTGGATATCAGGTAGAATCGGTGGGAAACGAATACGACGAATCACTCCAAAACGTTGAGCCATCTTCCGAGAACCTGAAAACGAGAGCGCCTGTTGTCACGATAATGGGACATGTTGACCATGGGAAGACTTCTCTTCTGGATGCCATAAGGCAGACCAACGTAATGGCCGGTGAGGTGGGCGGTATTACCCAAGCCATAGGGGCATACCATGTACATATTAAAGATAGAGATATTGTTTTTCTTGACACACCGGGCCACGAAGCTTTCACTGCCATGAGGGCCAGAGGCGCTCATGTGACAGATATCGTCGTTCTCGTAGTCGCAGCTGACGATGGTGTGAAGGACCAAACTATAGAAGCTATCAATCATGCACGCATTGCCGGAGTTCCCATAATCGTTGCCGTCAACAAGATAGACAAACCGGGAGCAGACCCGGGAAAAATCAAGCAGGTACTTGCTGATTACAATCTTGTCTCAGAAGAATGGGGCGGTGATACAATATACTGTGAGGTTTCCGCCAAGAAGAGGCAGGGCATTGAAGAGCTTCTGGAAATGATTCTTCTTCAGGCGGACGTAATGGACCTGCGTGCCGACCCCACACGGGCCGCCCGTGGCATCATCATCGAGGCAAAACTCGATCGCGGACGCGGACCGGTGGCGACCGTGCTGATCGAAGAGGGTACGCTGAAAGAGGGAGATGCCTTTGTCGCCAAGACGGAGTTTGGCAAGGTCAGAGCCCTGATTAACGACCAGGGGGAGAGAGTGGAGGAGGTTGGGCCGTCAATGCCGGTCGAAGTTATCGGATTTTCACGGGTCCCCCAGGTCGGAGCCGAATTTATATGTGTTGAGGATGAAAAAAGGGCCCGCAACATCGGAGAATATTGGATAAGAAAAGAACGAGAACGGGAACTTTCCAAATCGTCGAAGATTACTCTCGAACAATTATACCAAAAGATTAAAGAGGGGGTTAAGGAACTAAATGTCATCATAAAAGCAGATGTGCAGGGCTCCATAGAGGCTATGACCGATGCCTTGAGCAAGCTCAGTACATCCGATATAAAGCTGAAGATTATCCACAGTTCAACAGGTGCTATAACTGAGACAGATGTCATGCTGGCATCGGCATCGAACGCCGTAATAATCGGGTTTAACGTCAGACCGGATAGTAGGGTCACAGACGTCGCCGAAGAAGAAGGTGTCGAAATAAAGCTGTATGAAGTTATTTACGACGTTATTGCAGATGTGAAGGCTGCCATGGAAGGTCTACTCGAACCGGTTTATAAGGAGACAGTAATCGGGCGAGCCGAAGTAAGAGAATTGTTCAAAGTGCCGAGAATCGGGACCATCGCAGGAAGCTACGTGACCAATGGCAAAATAACAAGAATTGCCAATCTTAAATTAGTGCGAGACGGGGTGCAGATTTACAATGGCAAGATACTGTCTCTCCGGAGGTTTAAGGACGACGTCAAAGAAGTGAATGAAGGACTTGAGTGTGGTATCGGAATAGAGGGCTTCAACGACATCCGAGTGGGTGATGTCATGGAAGCTTATATCAATGAGCAAATAGAAAGAAAGCTCTGAGAAGGCAATCAGGAGTTGATAATTTAGATATTGGGCCTTTGCATTTTGTTCCGGACTTTCTTTTTTGGAAACCGCTTAATATATGGTTATAGGATCCGGCATTATAGATTTGTTGATCGTCGAAAGCAGGTCCCTGAAAGAAAAAAGAGGCGTCCTGAGCAGGATATTGAAACGGACCCAAAACGAGTTCAATATTTCTATTGCAGAAATCGGCCAGAATGATCACTGGAAGAGGGCGCAGATCGGTTTCAGCCTCGTAGGAAATGACAGGCGTTACATAAATGGAAAAATTGATCACATTCTGAAATTTGTAGAAGGTCTTCACCTAGCCGAGGTGTTGAATTCAAAAATTGAGATAACCAATATACCCGATTCGCTAGATCACTTCGAATATAGCGAGGATAAGTATAGTGAATTTTAAAAGGGCAAACCGCGTGGCAGATCTCATTATGGCAGATATTTCTGATATCCTCTTAAGAGAAATTAGAGATCCGCGCATTAAGTCTGTTACCATTACTGGGGTAGATATGACAGATGATCTGCGTTTGGCCAAAATATATTTTGTCGAGATGGGCCAGGATACCTGTGATCCGCAAACCAAAATTGCCTTGGAAGGAGCAACCGGTTTTTTAAAGAGAGAGCTTGGGAAAAGGCTGAAACTGCGTTACGTGCCGGATATTCTTTTTGTGTGTGACGAATCGTTCGCCTATGGAAGCCGAATAGATAAACTGCTTGCAGAGATTCAAACGACAGATGAATCAGATGTTGAATAGAATAATTGACGCGATAAATAAGCACAGTTCTTTTCTTATTGCCTCCCATGTCAGACTTGATGGTGATGCTCTGGGATCAGAGCTTGCCCTATACCAAATGCTTTACAATATGGGCAAGGAGGTCGTGGTATATAATCAGGATGAAACACCGGGCAATTATCGGTTTCTCCCAGGGAGTGTCAAGATCGTCCACAAGCTTCCTCCCCCTGAAAAGCGTGATGCCGTATTCGTCCTCGATTGCAGCGAACTTGAAAGGACAGGTGATGAGGCTTCCCTCATCGGCAGCATGCATAATGTGATAAACATTGATCATCATGTGTCAAACAGTAACTTTGGCGATATAATTCTCGTTGACCACAATGCGAGTTCCACGGCAGAGCTGCTTTACGGGCTTATGCTGAAGATGGATATTGACATCACTAGGGATATTGCAACCAATCTATATGCAGCAATTGTTACGGACACAGGAGGGTTCTGCTATGGAAATACGAGAAAATACACTCTGATAGCAGCGGGAAACCTTGTAGGAAGAGGCGCCGATCCTCAGTGGATTTCAGAGAATATATATGAGAGCAATCCCCTTTCGAAAATTAGACTTTTGGCAAAGGTGCTCGATACCCTTGCTTTCGACAGGTACAAAAAGGTCGGCTACATGATTGTGTATCGAAGAGACATCAGTGATGCGGGAGCGCTGTTGGAGCATACCGAGGGCTTTGTAGATATTCCCCGATCCATTGACGGTGTAGAAGTATCTATTCTATTCACTGAATTATCGGAGCACCAATTCAAGTTAAGTCTTCGATCAAAAAGGAAAGTGAATGTGGAACGTGTTGCCAGAACATTTGGTGGAGGTGGGCACGTAAACGCGGCGGCCTGCCTCATAGATGGAGACTTCAAGACTGTATTGCAGCGAGTTTTGACTGCTATAGCTGAGCTTTCATCAAATCCATGAATAATGGCTTGAGGAAAGACCATGGTCGCAATCTTGTAATCAGTGAGAAGTCGAATTGATTTTCTGGCGAGCCCATCATGATGAATGGCATCGTTGTTATAGATAAACCTTCGGGAAAAACATCTCATGACGTGGTTGAGGATGTTAAGAAAGCTCTTTTAGTGAAAAAGGCCGGGCATGCAGGTACCTTGGATCCGATGGCAACAGGCGTATTACCAGTTTGTCTGGAGGAGGCAACAAAGCTGGTACAGTTCTTATCGTCGGATACGAAGGACTATACGGCAATTATGTTACTGGGTGTGAAGACAGATACTCAAGATATAGAAGGCAAAATCATTGCCCGTAATGACCCCTATGTGATGCATGAGGACATAGAAAACGTCTTTTATCACTTTGTGGGGAAAATAGAGCAAATGCCTCCCCATTACTCGGCTGTAAAATATCGAGGTAAATCCTTATACAAATGGGCGAGACAGGGTATTGCCGTCAGACCTCCGAGGAGGATTATAGAAATTTACGACATCACGATTGATGAAGTTAAACTGCCCTACGTAGCTTTTAGGGTCTCTTGTTCAAAAGGGACCTATATAAGGTCCCTCTGCTCCGATATTGGCGAAATGCTGGGTTGCGGCGCATGCCTGGCGAGTTTACGTAGGACAAGGAGCGGTAGTTTTCTTGAGAAGTCTGCCATATCCCTTGACGCACTTGGTGATGCAGTAGAAATAAGACCTTGGGACCATATTATTTCATTAATAGATGCCATACCTCATATTCCAGCTATTTATGTTGATTACGCATTTGCCAGAAAATTGCGAGAAGGGTATCAGCCGCTTGCAGGAATGCTGAGAATCTATCATATTCCTTCCCTTGCAGCCGGAGATATGGTAAAATTTGCTGATAAAGATGGTAATCTTATTTCCATCGCAGAGATGCTTTGTTCATCCGACCGGATCGGTTCGACTGATGGAACGAGGCAGGCGGCGAAAATTGTAAGAATCTTTAATACTGGCGTACAAACCTAAGCAGGGTATTAAATTTATTTAGAGAAAGATGATTGTACCCCTAAGCAGGTGCGAACCTACAAGAAGACAGGCAAAATTTTCCTGCTACCGTGAGAATTGATATTATCAAATTATTGGTTACGACTAATTTTAGGGAGGATATGAAGCGGTGTTGGATTCTGAAAAAAGAAAGGACGTAATTAACAATTTTCGATTGCATGAGGTAGACACGGGTTCTCCTGAAGTCCAGATTGCTCTTCTCAGCGCCAGAATAGAATACTTGACGGAACATTTTAAGGCCCACAAAAAGGACCACCATTCGCGCAGAGGTCTTTTGAAACTTGTGGGTAAGAGAAGACGCCTTCTGGATTATCTCAGGAAAAAGGATGTTGAAAGATACAGAAGTGTTATTCAACGTCTAGGACTAAGAAAATAAGCCTGGATCAAATTCTGGAAACTGAGCGGAAAATTTAGGTGCCTTTAATATCTGTTGCGAAGCAGCCAGTCTTTTGTGCTTTAATGAATATGAGAGGCGCATTAAGCGAAAAACTTTCATGATGAGGAAATAATTAGATGAACAATGTATTCAGTAGAGATTTTGCCGGAAGAAGCATTTCCATCAAGGCGAACTACATGGCTGGCCAGGCGGATGGGTCGGCCCTTGTAACCTATGGTGACACCGTAGTCATTGTAACCGCTGTATCACTCAAGAATAAGAGAGAAGGCGTAGATTTTCTTCCTCTTACAGTCGATTATCAAGAAATGACTTTTGCAGCTGGAAAGATTCCCGGAGGGTTTTTTAAACGTGAAGGTCGCCCCAATGAAAGAGAGATACTGACATCGAGGATCATTGACAGATCTATTAGACCTCTTTTTCCAAAAGGTTACTTTTACGAAACTCAAATCGTGGCAACAGTGCTCTCCGTTGATAATGAAAATGACTCCGTTGTTGCAGCTTTACTCGGCGCCTCCGCCGCCCTGGCGATTTCGGATATTCCCTTTAACGGGCCAATTGCCAGTGTCCGCGTAGGCAGAGTTGATGGCAAATTTGTAGTGAACCCATCGGCAGAAGTTCTGGGGATAAGCGATTTCAATCTCTTCATTGTAGGAAGAAAGGCGTCGCCCGAGCCGGGAAGCGAAGAATTTGACACAAATCTGGTTATGCTTGAGGGTGAGGCCCTTGAAGTAGAGGAGGATGCGATTGTTGATGCCATCAATTTTGGCCTGGAGGCACTGCGCCCTGCAATCGAATTTCAGGATTATATTCGCCAGACTATAGGAAAAGAGAAACGGGTCGTGTCTGCCATCGCCGTTGATGAACTTCTTCTGGCGAAGGTAACTGAGAAAGCCAAAGACAGCATAAAAAAAGCATATACTATACCTGGAAAACAGGACAGGCACAACAAGCTTGACTTGATAAGGGAGAAGATCGTTAAAGAAGTTTGCGCTGAGGACGAAAGTCTCGGTTTAGAGGTTAATAACATCCTATCGGACCTGGAGAGGCAAGTTATTAGGGATATGATACTGTGCGACCACAAGCGGTCCGACGGCAGAACATTTTCTGAGATCAGGCCAATCAGCGCCGAGGTTGGAATGCTCCCCAGGGCTCACGGATCTGCCCTTTTTACCAGGGGTGAAACTCAGGCCCTTGCTGCCCTCACACTCGGCACGTCTTCTGACGAACAGCGGCTAGATTATGTGAGCGGCGAAGAAATGAGAACATTCATCCTGCACTATAATTTTCCGCCTTATTGCGTAGGAGAAGCACGACCTTTAAGGAGCCCGGGAAGAAGAGAGATCGGACACGGCGCCCTAGCAAGAAAAGCCTTGCTGCCTATTCTGCCTTCTGAGGAGACGTTCCCCTATACGATAAGGATTGTCTCTGAGATACTGTCTTCCAATGGTTCATCGTCAATGGCAACCGTCTGCGGAAGCCTCCTCTCCCTTATGGATGCTGGCGTACCGGTCAAGGATATAGTGGCCGGTATTGCCATGGGGTTGTTAAAGACTGACAGCAAGGTAGTCGTGCTCTCTGACATCATAGGAGATGAAGACCATGCAGGTGACATGGATCTCAAGGTGTGCGGGACGAAGAAGGGTATCACAGCCTTGCAGATGGATATCAAAATCGGTGGTCTGAATGAGGATATCTTAAGAATGGCCCTGCAGCAGGCGAAAGAGGGACGACTCTTTATCATCGAGAAGCTGAGGGAAACAATTGCAGAACCCAGGAATGACATCTCCAAATACGCGCCAAGGATTACAACGCTCAAGGTCAAACCCGAAAAGGTAAGAGATGTGATCGGCACTGGCGGAAAAAATATCAGGCAGATCATCAATGAAACGGGCGTTACAATCGACGTGGAGGATGATGGCACAGTGACCATTGCGTCAAATGATGCAGAGGCTGCGTCACGGGCCGTCGCCATGGTCAAGTGGTTAACTGAGGACGCCGAGGTCGGAAAGATCTACCGCGGCATCGTCAAGAAAATCGTTGATTTTGGCGCCTTTGTCGAGATATTGCCGGGCACGGAAGGATTGGTGCACATATCGCAGCTCTCAAGAGAACGGGTGAAAAGTGTTGCCGATGTCCTTCATGAGGGAGAGGAAGTGATGGTCAAGGTTCTTGAGATTGACAAGCAGGGGAAAATTCGTCTTAGCAGGAAAGATGCCCTAGGTGCACATGTATAATAAAACTGTCCTTCCGAACGGTATTAGGGTTGTTTCAGAACACATAGATCATGTCAGGTCAATATCGATAGGGATTTGGGTAAAGTGTGGTTCACGCTACGAGGACCAAGCGACTAATGGAGCAGCACATTTCATCGAGCATATGCTTTTCAAAGGTACCAAAAACAGGTCTGCTTTTGAAATTGCCTCGGCTATTGATTCCGTCGGCGGTATGATGAATGCCTTCACTGGCAAGGAATTGACCTCATTTTATATAAAAATACCAGACTACCACCTCCCTATGGCGGTAGACCTTCTTGCTGATATTTTTATAAACTCATGCTTTGATGAAAAAGAAATCAGGAAGGAACAATCGGTAGTCCTTCAGGAAATTAATATGACCGAGGATTCACCTGATGATTATATTCATGATTACTTTGAGGGCATATTCTGGGATGGCCATCCTTTGGGGTTTTCTGTGCTGGGGACTAGAAGACTTGTAGCGTCCTTAGACCGGGAGACTCTTCTGTCTTTCTTCGATGCACGCTATGGAGGCGATAATCTTGTGCTCGCTGCTGCTGGTAATCTGAACCACGACGAATTCGTTGATCTTGCGAGAAAGAAATTTGGATCCATACCTGCAAAAGCAATCAACCCGCTGATAAATAAACCAGCGGCATCATCAAAGGTCGCCGTCCTCAAGAAAGACCTGGAGCAGGCTCATATGATCATGGGCGCCCTCGCCCCTTCAGCCGTTAGCCCTGACAGATATTCCGGTTTTCTATTGAACGCCATTTTGGGCGGAAGCATGAGTTCAAGGCTGTTCCAGGAAATCAGAGAGGAGCGGGGGATCGCTTATGCAATTCATTCCTTTGTCTCCCCATATATGGATGTGGGTCTCTTGGGCATATATGCAGGAACCAGTGAGGAGAAAGTCCCCGTCGTCATCAGTCTCATTCTTGAAGAACTAAAGCGGTTGCGCCACGAGCTTTTAACGGAAAAAGAGCTGTCGCAGGTCAAAGAGTTGATCAAAGGAAATTACCTCCTCTCTATGGAAAGCACTGACAGCCGCATGATAAGATTGGCTAAAAATGAGATTTCTTTCGGACGGTATATCGAACAGGGTGATGTCATTGCCTCCATAGATGCTGTCAAGGCAGAAGACGTTAGAAATCTTGCCTCTGATATTTTCAGGGCGGGCGCCATATCTCTAGCTGTTATGGGCAGGATTTCGGAAAAGGACATCTCTCTTGATTCGTATGAAGGATAGGATCTCTATAGGTCACAATGATAGAAGAAATTGGTGTGCATATTCATAAGCTTCCCGGTTATGTGGACATGCCTTTTCCTCGATATATGACGGAACGTTCAGCAGGCATGGACATATACGCAGCTGTAAAGAAAGATGAGACCATATATCCTGGACATAGGAAAATAGTTCCTACAGGTATAGCCATTGGGCTTCCGGAAGGCTATGAGGCAGAGATAAGACCTCGAAGCGGCCTTGCAGTAAAAAATGGTGTGACACTGGTTAATTCTCCCGGCACCATTGACGCAGACTACCGCGGCGAGATTGGTATTATACTGATTAACCATGGAGAAGAACCTTTTGTCATCAGGCGTGGTGACCGCATTGCACAGATGATAGTGCACAGGATCTGTAAGGTTTCATGGATAGAGTGTGGGGAGCTAGATGCAACCACGAGAGGGGAAGGAGGCTTCGGTCACACTAAGTGAGGATGAGCGCATAATGAAGAAATTCAGAGTAAGTAAAACATACAAAGACATCAACGAGAAGATCAAGAAGGGAAAGGCCGTTGTTGTAACAGCTGAAGAAATGATCGATATTGTTGAGAAACATGGTCATGTGGAAGGGGCCCGCAGGATTGATGTTGTCACGACGGGGACCTTCGCTCCCATGTGCTCATCTGGGGCTTTTCTGAATTTCGGGCACACGGCTCCAAGGATAAAAACGTCGAAGGTGTGGCTGAACGACGTGTTCGCATACGGTGGCATCGCGGCAGTGGACTGCTATATTGGTGCAACTGAGGTGGCTGAAGGGGATCCCTTAAATAGTGTCTATCCCGGGGAATTCAAGTATGGAGGCGGGCATGTGATTGAAGACCTGGTAGCAGGCAACGTAATCAGATTGCGTGCTGAGGGGTATGGGACTGACTGTTATCCTGCTCGGAAATATGAAAAAAATATCACGATTAACGATCTGCGGGATGCAATTCTCTTCAACCCGCGGAATGCTTACCAAAATTACAATTGTGCTGTTAACATGTCTGACAGAACAATTTATACTTACATGGGGGTATTGAGGCCACGCATGGCCAATGCCAATTACGCTACAGCGGGCCAATTGAGTCCTCTTTTTAACGATCCCCACTATCTGACCATCGGCATCGGAACGAGAATCTTTTTGGGAGGAGCCCAGGGTTATGTAGCATGGAACGGGACCCAACATAACCCGAATGTCAAGAGAGGCAAACACGGCGTGCCCAAAGAAGGTGCCGGAACGATTGCGGCGATAGGAAACCTTAAAGAAATGACTTCTCATTGGCTTGTGGGCGCGAGCATGCTGGGATACGGTGTTTCCCTGTATGTTGGCATAGGCATACCCATACCCATTTTGAACGAAGATATGGCTCGCTATACGGCAGTTAAAGACGAAAACATATGTACGCAGATCTATGACTACAGCATGGATTATCCTAAGGGTGGCGCGCTTAAGAGCCTCGGGGAAGTAAGCTACAAGGAACTCCGCTCCGGCGAGATCGTAATAAATGGTAAAAAAGTCATCACCGCATCCTTGTCTAGTTATTTTAAGGCGAGGGAAATCGCACACATCCTAAAGGAATGGATTGAACGAGGGAACTTCCTCCTCGGAGAACCCCAGCAGTGCCTGCCTTCCGTCATGATCTAATGACCGCTCTTTTTAAGAAGTTTAACGGCACATAAGGCCCACCCTTAGAAGTATTAACTATCTAGTATAATTAATTTTATTATTAATTACAGCATCTCTTGACACTACTGCGGATATTTTGCAATTCTACCATTTTTAGTTAATGTTAATTAATATTAAAGAATATTGCATATAAAAGATGTTATTTACTTGACATAATTTATTTTTACTAGCATAAAGTCATATCAAGGTTATGTTGCATGCATGGACATTGGTATGAAAAAAAATAAGGTTAGACAGTTCCGAGAAGCGATCCCTTTAAGCATCGCCGAACTCGCAAGAAAGGCGAACTTAACTCCTCAGACTGTAACAAAGATGGAAAAAGGATTGCCAACAAGAAAGTACTCTGAACTAAAGGTCGCAAAGGCGTTACAAAAAGATTACGACGACGTTTTTTTATCAGAATAAGGACATATTATATTTCTTGCGAAATATTTTGGCGACTTGTTGGAAACGAGTATTTAGAAGTTTGCCAGTTTCAAGTCTGTTGGTACTTCCAGTGATAACCATCACAGAATAGCCACCGACAAGGATGTTAGATGAAAGTCGGAAGATATCTTATTGTATTTATTTTTGTGATGAGTATTCTCATCATCTTTGGCAAGCGCGGTCTCGTCGATAACTACGCCATGAAAGAACGATTAATGGCTCTTAAGAAGTCTAATCAGGATATTTCTCTTGAAAACAAGGAATTAAGTAAAAAAGTAATATTACTCAGGGGTGACCTTCAATATATAGAAATGCTGGCGAGAAATGAACTTGGCATGGTTAGAAAGGGAGACCTCATCTATAGATATGTGAAATGATGTTACATGAAAGAAAAGAACCAGGCACGGTGATTTATGTTTGACGTCAAGAATTTGTTAGCAGGCAGCAAAAAAAAGTTCAGTCTTGATGCCATTAAGAACCTGTTTCCAGCCAGCAAAAACCTAGTCGGACTTGATATAGGGTCAAGTGCTATAAAACTCGCTGAAATAGTCGAAACATCCAAGGGACCCATCCTTTCTCGATTTTCCCAGATACCTCTGGCAAAGGGTGTAATAGTGGATGGCGCGCCCGTTGAACATCAAGAATTGGCCCAAAAAATAAAGCGATTATTCAAACAGTCCGGTTGCAAAAAGAAATCCATCGTTACCTCTCTTTCAGGACACTCCGTGATCATTAAAAAAGTCACCTTTCCCTCGATGGATGAAATGGAATTACGTGATCTGATAAAAGATGAAGCGGGTAAATATTTGCCCTTTGATAGCATGGAAACAGTAAGTTACGATTTTCAAGTCCTCGGAGAAAATGAATTTAACCCAAATCAGATGGATGTTATCATTGTTGCGGCAAAAAATGAAATCGTAAATTCCTATGCCGATGCCATTCAGCAGGCAGGCTATTTGCCAGTTATCATGGACGTAGATTCATTCGCACTGGAGACCATGTGTGAAGAGAATTACGACTTTGAAGATAATGAAATGGTTGTCCTTGTTAATATCGGAGCGAGCATTACGAATATAAACGTGCTCAGGGGTGGTACCTCAGTCTTCACCAGAGATTTTATGCTGGCGGGAAATTCCATAACTGAAGCCCTCGGGCAGAAAATGGGTGTCGCCTTTGAAGAAGCTGAGAGAATTAAGATTGAAGGTCCGAATGGCGGCGTAGCTATAGAAAAAGGATTCTGGGAGAGTATTCTCCATTATGCCGAGCCGATCTGTGCGGAAATTGAGAGGTCCGTCGATTATTTCAGGTCAACCTATGGGGGGGAATATTTGAGACGCATTCTCCTCTCCGGTGGAAGCGCAAGAATCCCGGGCTTAGTGAGTGACCTGACACATAGGCTCGGTGTGGAAGCGGAAATCGCCAACCCCTTTAAGAAAATAGGCTATGGTAAAAATGCCCTCGGGCAAGCCACAATTGAAGAAATTATACCGATCGCTGCTGTCGGAGTCGGACTGGCGCTGAGAAGAGTTGGTGACAAATGATCAGGATTAATCTTCTTCCCTATCGGGAAAGGGAAAAAAAGGAAGGTGTGACTCGGCAGATTGTTATCATTGTCATTAGTTCCGTCGTCTTTCTCCTTGCCATCGGTTCATTCCAACTTTATCTAGTAATAAGCACAAGCAACCTTGAGAGGGACGTAAAGATTCAGGAAGAGGAACTCGCTCGTCTAAAAAAGACTATAGTTGACATAGAGCAGTATAAGTTGAACATGGCGACATTGCAGAAAAAACTCGCCATAATCAACGCCCTCGAAGAAAACCGTCTTGCACCTGTTAAGATGCTCGACGAACTTTCACTAGTGGTTCCTGTGAAGGAGGTGTGGCTCGATAAAATCTCGGAAAAAGGAACTGAAATTACCATGGAAGGCATGGCGAGAAACAATATCGCCGTTGCACACTTCATGAAGAATCTTTCTGTGGCCAACTTTGTCAAGGCTGTCGATTTGATATCCACCAGGGAAAAAGAAATCGCTGGCATAAAATTGCAACAGTTCGTTATAACTTGTGTGAAAAAAAAGGTTCAATAGTTGCGTGGCCATTACTGTCGATGACATAAAAAAGTGGTCCCCAAAGCGTAAGGCAATGGCGCTTTGCCTTATTTATTTGCTATTGGGTGGCGCATACTATTCTCTTTTTATGCAACCATCAATGGATCAGAAAGGGTCTTTGGAAACGAAACTTTCCGAGCTCCAGGAGCAGGTTCAGGAAAAAGGACGCCTGGCAGCACAAAAGGGCAAATATGCGAGAGAGGTTAGTGCCCTAAGGGAAGCATTTAAGATAGCCCTCATGAAGCTGCCAGACCAGCGTGAGATACCGGGTCTCTTATATGCTGTTGCCGAGGCTGGGAAAGATTCCGGCGTAGATTTTATCCTTTTCGAACCGAAACAAGCAGAAAAGAAACCTCGTGAAGCAGAATCTGTCACAGTAAAGCAGCCAGCTCAAAAGGCCGCGGCAGAAAAGCCGGCTGACAAGAAACGTGCCGATACACCAAACCCACAGGAGGAGCAGTTTTACGAGGAGATACCAGTTAAAGTGACCGTCAGTGGAGGCTTTCACAGCGCGGTGGCTTTTTTCGCGAGGGTCGCAAAGCTTCCCAGGATCGTCAATATTGAAGATATAACCATGTCAGAAACAAAGGACGTAAAACGGGGACGACTTCTTACCACGAATTGTGTGATAAAGACTTACATGTTCCTCGAAAAAATGGATGAGAAGAAAGGTGATGGGACAAAATAGACCCCTGTTTTGTGTAATGCGAATCCTTCTGGCCTCAATTACGGTTCTATTGCTTTCTGTATCTGCGTCTATCGCCGTGCTTCCGCAATCAACTGAAACAAAAGCACAGGGTGCTGACGTGGCTGAGGCGAAGATCCAGGATGTCAAAACGGCCCCCACATACAATTATAATCCGATAGGAAAGCCCGATCCCTTTAGACCTTTTATAGAACTGGAGCCGAGTCCGAAAAAAAAGACTGCGCCAAGAACTACGCCCATCTCACCTCTCCAGAGGGCAAGTATTAATGATTTCAGGCTTGTTGGGGTCTCCAGCGATGACTATCACAGAATAGCTATGGTACAGGATGTTAAAGGTAGAGCCTACCCGATTTTTATGGGCACCTATATCGGCCAAAATGGCGGGAAGGTAGTAGAGATACTTCCGGACCGGATCATTATTGAAGAAAAAATCAAAGCAGCAGACAAGAAGGTGAAAGCGAAAAGACTGACCATGAAACTTCGCAAGGACGAAGGTGAGGACTAGCCATGAAAAAAATTATGCCTTGGATTATAATTTTCATTGTTTCTGTAATATTTCTTGGCAATACCGAATTTGCCGGTAGCGTTCCGCCGGGAGAGAAAACATCTCAGGAGGCGCCTGCAGCCAAGGTACAGGGCAGAGATTTCGGCTACCTGGAAAATATAAAATTAGACAGAATAAACGGTAAGGAGCGTCTCATCATTGCTTTATCCAAACAATCAAGTGTTGCTATCGAATCCATAGGTGGCAATAATCTGTTAGTAAAAATGGCGAATGTGTTTGTACCGGAGGAGCTCAAACGCACCCTGGGTGAAGGAATGCTTTCAAATATAGTAAGTGTTGTGCCTTCCCAAAAAACAGTTGATGGTGAACAATGGGCATTTATCACCATCGCATTAAGAGAGCTTGTCCCCTACAAGGTGAATCAGGAAGGACAAAATGTCCTGATTGACTTCGATGTCAGGACCCTTGCTGCCAAGTCCCCTGTAGCCGGGCAGAAGGCGCCAGACATTACAAAAGAATCGCGAATAGTTACGGAAGTTTCCAAAGAAAATACAACTCAAAGGCAAGGGGGGCCTCCCTATGTAGGTCGTGCGGTGACGCTTGATTTTCAGGATGCAAGTATTAAGACCGTCCTCAGATTGCTCTCCGAGGTGGGGGGAGTCACAATAGTATCCGGAGATGATGTCAAGGGGAACGTGACTTTATACATGAAGAAGGTCCCCTGGAATCAGGCTCTTGATACCATTTTAGATGTACAGGGCCTTGTCAAGAAACAGAAGGGTGACGTAATCAGTGTCATGACTGTCGAGAAATGGAAAAAAGACGAGGCTGACCGTAGGACGGCGGAGGAAGATCGCCTCAAAGCCGAGGCTATTACCAAGAAGGCAGAACAGGATCGTCTCGAAGAGAGAGGAAAACTGAGGCAGATATCCATAGAGGCAAAAATTGTTCAGGCCACGGATGAATTCATCAGGAATATCGGGGTTACCTGGGGAGCGGTGTCATACAATTCTATTGGAAACTATTCCTCCGCCTTGACTGGTGGTACAAATACAAGCGTCCCCACGACGCCGAATACCGTAACATGGGGATATCCAACCGGCCTTCCCACTGCGAACACGTCTGGAAACGTAATGCAGTCTGCTGCTGTCAATTATCCATCAGCAATCCCGGGGTCGCCGACATTCGGTCTCATCATAGGAGGGGCCAATGCTGTTCTAGAAGCCCAGATTCAGGCCCTGGAAACGAACAATCTGGGGAAGATCATTTCATCGCCAAAAGTTACCACCATGGATAATGTCAAGGCATCGATAAAGCAGGGACAGGAAATTCCCTACGTAACAATAGACAAAGATGGAAACAGGAGTATTACCTTTAAAGAAGCCGTCCTGAAACTGGACGTCAAACCCAAGATTACGCCTGATGGCACAATTTCCATGGAGATTAAAGCGACAAACGATTCTGCGGACTATGCCGAGGGTGTCCTACTGGGTGGGAACCCACCCATTAACAAGAGTGAGGTTGAGTCCAAGATTGTCGTCAATGATGGAGACACCATTGTCATAGGGGGAATCCTAATAACATCTGACCAACGGCAAGTCTCCGGTGTTCCCTGGTTCATGAAGATACCAGTGTTGGGCTGGCTGTTCAAAACTGAAAGTGTCGACAAAAAACGCCAACAGTTTATGGTGTTTATCACCCCTAAGATAATAGTAAAAGAAGATACAGGTTCCGAAAAATTATATAAGCCGCAGGGATAGGACATCTTCTTTTTCTTACATTTAAGATGTGTCGGCAGTCTCTGGCGCTATTGCATTTACAGTTAAAATTCTGAAAGTGAAGATGAACCGTTCAAAAACAATAAGACATGCCGCCCTCATGGCATGCGCTATTGCCATTGCGGCTTGCGCTATGAGCCCCTGGGATCAGGAACGGGCAGATTCGCACGTAAACATCGGGACTGCATATTTAGGGACAGGACAGTACAACGATGCCCTAAAGGAAATCCTAGAGGCAGAAAAGCTCTCGCCACGGGACCCGAAGGTGCATTACTATCTGGGCATCTCTTACTACAGGAAGGGTTTTACTGATAATGCAGTTGATGAATTTAAGAAGGCCATCGCCTTAAAGTCTGACTATTCAGAGGCGCAAAATTATCTGGGGGTAATCTACCTGGAGAAGGGCCAATGGGACACTGCCATAGAGTACTTTAAGAAAACTCTTTCCAACATGCTCTATGAGACACCTGACAAGGCACTCTTCAATATGGGAATGGCCTACTTTGGAAAAAGGGATTACGAGAACGCCCTGAAAAATTTTGAAGAGGCAAAAAATAAGAAACCGACTACCGTTCCACCCGCTCTGATAGACCTCTACATGGGACTAACCTGTTATGCACAGGGTGATACCAAAAAGGCCATTTCTTACTTTAAATCATCCATTAAGGCGGACCCCAATTTATTGCAATCCCGCTACTCGTTGGGGCTGTCTTATGTCAAACTGCATGATCCGGAAAAGGCAAAGGCAGAGTTCAAGGCCATTATTGATGCATCCCCTGATTCGGAATTGGGGAAAGAGGCCAAGAAAAGCCTCGATTCTATCGTTTCCGGACGTTAACAAGAACAGCCGCGCGACATTGTCACCTTTTTCCCTTTCACTATAACAACTTCAGAAATTACCTCTTTATCCCTTCGGCTATCCTTCTTACATCCGCATCCATTATATTTCTCACGATAGCCGTGTAAAGCAAGATCCCCTGGATAGCCGCTGTTGTTCGCCATGACGCCACCTGAAAATTTTCCCTCCTTGCTTCTATGTCATTGGAGGAGCAGCGGAACATGGTTATCGCTTTTTGTAATCAACGAAGTTTGATTTGCATACTTTTGGGATTATCACTGTATTCTCCGATCCCTCCAGTTGAGGATGTTGACCCTGTTAGAGATCCCCGGAGGGTTGAAGTTCACGCGCTGCGTGCTTGCCGAGACACCGCCGCCGCCGCTCACCGTCACATAAATATCCGGTATGGTCGACGCTCCCGGTTTCATGGAAAGCATGGGTGAAGAGGCGATACCGGCCCCGAGTGACATGCTTCGTGCCGAGCTGCCGAATGCGCCGTCACCTGAGGTATAGTTTAGTGCATATAGCGATGATGTGCCACCCTGCAAGCAGAGGTCGCCGCTACCTGTAGGGGGTGTGTAGCTTGTGAAGTAGACAACGCCGCCAAACACCGTGGGATCGGCGAGCATCTTTTCACCCGTTCCTGGTAGGTTGATGTAAAACCCGTCCTGGCTGTCGCCAGGGTTGTATGCCTGTCCCGCTGTTGAAATATTCTTCAGATTGCTGGATGCGTAGGTTGTGCTCCGGTCATTGTCCTTCACGCCGAATACCGTGTCGCCGGTGGTTGCGTCCTTGGGCATTTCCTTATTTCCGGTGCCCCAGTAGACCCAGAGATTCTGCTGATCATCCAAAGAAACGGCAGCGCTCTGGAAGATGGGCTGGACTGTGGCAGATCTGTAGAGACGCCCGCCTGCCCAGTTGACGGTTTGGCCGCTGATCCCGCAGGAGTTCAGCTGTGCCGGCGGTGCCAGCATATCTGCGGCCCGGCAGAAGTTGAAGCGCCACATGTTTCCCCCCATGTCCCCCACATAAACTGTATCGACAAAGCCATCCTGATCCGTATCGACAATAGCCGGGGCTGCCGGTATGCTGTATTTCATATTCGCGTCATCCCCGTATGTGTAGCTCCAGAGGATATGTCCATTGGAGAGGTCGACAACATAAAATCCCTTTCCCCGGCAGTCGCAAACCCCGCAGGCGCCTCCGCCGGAACAGTCGGAGATGTTGTAGCCTCCGCCGATGAACCCGACCCACTTCTCATACTCCTGTCCGCCCGAATTGTACCTGACCCTGCCTACCATCATCTTGCTCCAGGGTGCACCAAGGTAGGGCCCATCTGTTGCGCTTATTTGAGTGGAGCCGCCGAGGTGCCAGTAATAGGAGGACGGTATCGCCGCGTTGTTCGTCAGATCAAAGGCGTAATAGCCGCAGTAATAAGGATACGTGGAGTCATAGGTGGTTTGATAGTTTCCGTCGCACTGAGAATTGGAACTCCATATCTGGGCATAGTAACTCCCTGTAGGGACACCGCCGTTCCCTTCGCCCAAGATCGCCAGGGTGTGCCAGTCAGAATTTACCTTGCTGGTCCCGTCGGCCGTTCCACCCGCACTCTTCCACCATACATCAGCCACCGTTACCGGACCGTCCACAAAATACTCGTGGGCAAGCGTAGAAGGATTGGTGGTATGGGCGAGGTATTGGAGCTGGGGAAGGAGGTTGGGGGGAATAAAGCTCCACTGCTCGGATCCGTCAGATGTCTTGAAGGCATGGAACTGGCCGTCATTTGCCCCAGCAACGATAAGCCGCAGGCCATTGGCGGATGTACGCGTATTATCGCACCTGAACTTACCAAAGGCATTGGTCACGACAGAATTACATGTGTATGTATAATTTGTATCGCGGGTGTCCTCGAAAAAGGGGTTCGGTGTCCCCACATTGACTGGGTTTGAGTGGAATGTATCACCGAGCTTCCAGCCGTCAGGGTTATATGCGGGGTTTCCCTGGACATACCCTACGATAGCATCCCTCTGTGCATTAGTTGCGACACCGAAGCTGGTACTGGGAATAGACGTATCGAAGGTTATCAGGCTGCCGTTGCTGGAGGTATATATGTTGCGGGTGGAGTAATTCCGTCCCGCAAGAATGGACCCCGCTTCCCAGAGCACATAGCCCAGTGTCCCGTCAGCATTAATGTTATATTTCTTCAGATATCCCCGCCAGAAAGGATCGCCATTCACAGGCGAGAACGAGGCTTCATAGAGGTAGTTTTCGTCCGTAATCCGTGAGGAGGAAACGGAGGCGACCGTAAATGAATAGGTCTTCGATATAATGTCCGCCGGTATGGCGGCAAGGGCCGCGGCGAGCTGTGTTGGGTTATCGGCGTAATAGGCATGACCGTTCGCGTCTGCCGTACCGCCGTGCACGGCCATGGCGTCGAGTTGCACCTTGGCCTGGTCCGTGAGGGCCATACCTAGGACATAGGTATTTATATCAAAGGTGTAACCGGTGATGGACGGCACCGTCAGTGTCCTTAAGGTATCCATCTGGGCGAGCACCCCAGGTATCTCGTTAACGGCGCTGTCGTTTCCACCGGCGGCGTTCGTGTCGGGTAGCCCATCCGTTACGAAGATTATGAAATTTTTCTGGCACCAAGCCTGTACGGGGCTTGTATAGGCGACACCGCTCTGATAGTCCGTCCCACCTTGAAAGTAATTGACGGCCGACTGGAAGGTGCCCTCCGTCGGCGTAAGCCCCGCATTCACTATATAGGTGCAGGCATTGGGGTTTCCTGTATTCGTACAGCTCATGTAGCCCACCGGGTCATTTTCGTGCATGGCAAGTTTCGCAGTCAAGGCATTGAGCTGGCTGTTGTTGGCCGTGTTATCGGCGCAGGCCACATGGAGATAGCCATCGCCCGGAGAGCTGTTGGCAAACCATGTCTGTCCCGTGGGATACCAGAATATCCGCCTGCCGAATTCGTGAAAACCGAGGGCTATGTCCTCATCTGTCGGGGCTAATTGTCCATTATACCAATTGCCGCTATAATTTGCATTATCGTCATTATTTGATGTCTTTGTATAGTAGCAACTGTAAGAATCGCTCGACCAACTATCATCTGCCGTATATGAGGAGGCGTGACAGAAGCCGTTCCCATCATTTTGGCTGTCATAAAAGGTCCCGGGAATATTGTAATAGACGTAATTGGCGCCGTCTGACGGGTTCACAATACGATTCGTCTTTGGATAGGTAAGATTGCAGTACCTGTTACGAGGCTCCGATCCTGCTGCGAAGGCTGTAAGTCCGTCGCTGCCGTTGATATCTGACATTGAGTAATCTGCGTTGAAGGAAGGGTTGCCGACCTGGCAGGCGCTATTGCAGGTATTTTTACTCGCCACATTTCCTGTCACGCAGTAGTCGACGCACCCTGGTTCTGCGGGTGGGGTCGGGCACCACGATTTGCTGTTGTACGAAACAAAATAAGGGCCGTTATGGAGATACCACTTGCTTGCGGCGGGTAGACGGAAGGACATAAGCCCGATCCGCATGTTGTTTGCGTTGGCATTAACGACATTCAGCAACTGCCTGCGGCCCTCCACGGACCTGCTACCGGTTGCCCAGGAACAGATGGCGTTCCCGACAAAGTCCTCGTCCATGCTGTTTGAGTTGTCGAGAATGATGAGGACATTGGGCTTCAGGTTGGCTAAGAAGATGTCCGCCTCATCGGCATAAGTTGATTTAACTATACTGGTTGAGATTGTTAGAAAAAGCAAGATAATGACCGTAACGATATTTCTAAATATCCTGCCCATAAAATACTCCTTTACGTCATGGATAACCTTTTAACGTAAGACGACCTCTTTCAATACACCATTTACAAACATGAGCTCCGCGAGTTTCTTGTTTTGAGATATGCGCTTGGTGCCCGTTAGATCGATCACCTTGACCCCGGAGAGATCGTAGCTCTTGTTCCCTTCCAGGTAGAGCACGTTATTTGCGATCCTCTTCACAAATTGAGAGGATTTCGTAACCTGATTCTGTTTCGCCTGCGGGGCGCCTTTTCCGCCTTCCACACCGGTGGCCATAAGCGCTCCTGCATCAGTGACGGAGAAAACGAATAAGAAAAATATAATCAAAGCATAAAGAGTATTCTGATTTTTCGACATGATTCACCTCCTCGTGAATTTCGCTGTGCAGCCCTGGTTTTTTCAGGATACCGTCAGACCAGGAACAGAGTCATCACCGGACAATAGGGTATTGAATGCGGTAGTTGTCACAGGACAGCGCGTCCTGCCTCTTTTCACTTGATGTTCCTACCTTTGCATGGTTGTCATTTCCACAGGGCCGTACCCCACCCCCACGCCAATTGTCACCTGCGTATTATATTCCGTGTTTGTTCCCACCACATCTACATTATATCTGCTCTGCCCCCACCGTTGACCTCCGCCGATAGCGTAGCCCGCAATCGGTAATATTACGGGGCCCACCCTCGGGAATGTGGCAGGATAGTTAATAGTGAAGCTGGACACACCATCGGCCCTGCTTGTTTTTACCGGGCTAGGGACGAGATTCTGGGGATCAAATGTCTGTAACAGACTGTTGACACCTGTATCTGCTGCAGCAAGAGATCTCTTATCACCGACAATTTTCACGCTCACCCTGATATCCTGGGTCGATAGAGAAATAACTAGCGTTCCCAAGGCGAGAAGGATGAGGCAGGCCATAATGGCCGCGATAAGGGCGAACCCTCTTTCGGAATTCTTTTTGGAGAGCGCTCTAAGTATATTTTTATCCATGGTATTCCGGGATTAATTGTTTCTCAGGGTCTCTCGGGTCTTATAAATCATCCTTCTTGTCAGGCCTGTGCTCGGATCGATCTCGTCCGTTTCGACTGCCAGGGTAATCTCTACCATTCTGATAGTCCCTGTGCATCCGGGCAGGCAGTTCGACTGATTTGCGCCTGCAGAAGCCGCTATGGGAAGGAGCTCTGTTGCCTGCCCATCGAAGTAACGGAAAACAGGAATCGGAGGGATAAAGTCTGCGTTGATGATCCTAACCGTCCGGGGATTGCCGCTCGCTATGGTATCCCCCAGGAAGGGTTGGCCTCCCCCGCAATTTGTCTCTCTTGTAATATACCTGTCATCGCCTGCCTGCACAAAGTTATACCTTATGATCTCGTTGAGTTCCGTAGCAGGGTTGCCGATAAGGACGCCGTTGCCGTCAGAATTGCCATTGGCATCCGTACCGCCCGCTATATCCATTTCCACGGTAATCGAATTCGGTGTAGCCTCCTGAATTCCCTTGTATGCCTGATTTGCCGATTGTGTAGTGCAGAAGTTAGCCCCTCCCGGATTCCCGTCGCTGCGCCATATGGTTGTGGAAAATGCCGGGTTATAGGATGCCATCTTGATCTCCAGGGCCATAATCTCCAGGGCGCCCCTTGCATCCTGCTGGGCCGTAACCTTTCTCTCTATGCCCCCGGATGACCTCGATGCCGACTCGATGGCGATGCCGATGGCGAAGATCATGATGAGCGAGACAGCAATGGCTATAATGATTTCAATAAGTGTAAAACCTCTCGCTTCATTTATACGGTTTGGCCCCTTAGAAATCAGCTGGCGCAGCATTTGAGCCATTTGCACATCCTGCTGGAAATCTGAAACTTTCCTGTTGCGTAACATCAGCGCTCTCCACAAGATTCCGGTAATTGCGCGCCACCTGATCAGGCCACGTAACCGTCACTGTACAAGTCCATGAATTAGTAGTGCCGCCGACGGCGGTGATATTTGTGTTCACTGTATAAGTGGCATCCCCACGAACTTCTGCTCCCAGGCCGCTGACGATGATATTTTGCACCGGCCTGTCCCCTGTCGGAACTACGTTGCAGGGATTCATGATCCATGCCTCCCGGAGTTCAAGCTCCCTGTGCAATATCCCTGCGCCCCTACCTAGATAATCCGATTTTCCGACCGTTCTCCACGCCGTCGGTTGCATTGACAAGATGGCCATAACGCCGAAGGTTACAAGGAATATGGCGATAACCACCTCAATCAGACCGATCCCCCGTTTACATAATATTAAACGTGACATACGTTCTTCCCATGGTATTGACCGTTATCGTCGCCCGGGAACCCCTGCTGTTACTTAATATAACACTATTGACGCCCGGTACCGGCGGCATTGGCGCCACAGTGCCTCTCGCGAGAAAATTAACCTGCGGCCCACCTGCGAAATCGGCATTCTGGATTACAATATCCGTGCTGAATTGTGAGAGAAGCTTGGTAACAACAGGACCAAGGGCAGGAGGGTTGCCCACAGCCAAGGCTTGTATGGTATAACTGTTTCCGCCATTGGCAAAAACTATTTGATATGTCGTGTTTTCAGAAATAGCTTTTTCCTTGCAGATAAAAAAGTCCGATACAATATCCCTCGCCGCCGATTTTAGATTTCTGTTTGTCGTGTAGTTGACCAGGTTTAATCCTGCGATAGCTGCAATGATTCCTATTAGACAAATGACTATTATCATCTCAATAAGCGAAAATCCTCGACAACGTTTCATATTAGTTCTTCCCGTCAATAAGGTCTAACAGTTCCGCCTCGGGTAGAGCCCCTATTCTGAGCCTGCCATCTGGCAGTATCAGTGCTGGCGTTCCTCCTATGCCGAGCGACTTGGCAAGCTTCATGGAATCGTCTATCTCGGCGGTCGCGCACTCCGTCTTCGGTATCTCCTTCTTTTCAAAGCTCTCCTCTAACATTTTCATAGATTTGTTGCAGACAATGCTCTTTGCCTTCCAGTAGGCATCCTTATGAAACTCTAAGGGTAAGAACTTGATATAGAAGGCTATATCCTTCCTCTTGGCTACGATTTGTTTCATTGTCTGGTGGAGCTGTGCGCAGAAGGGACAATCAGGATCCGTAAATACCACTATTTTTTTCGCAGCATCCTTCTCCCCTAGAACGAGTGCATTATTCAGAGGTATCTTGGCTGTATCGATCCTTTTTTTATCCTCAATCCTCCGAATAGCCTCTGTGGTCTTGTTAGTCATGGTAGACACTTCCACCAAAGAACCAATAATGAGGTAGTTCTTATGGACGTCAAGATAGAATATCCGCGTCTGCCCCATGATATCGACAACTACTTCGCAGAGGCCATTTATAGGACTTTCTGCGACGCTTATTACCGCGGCGTTAGGCACATTTAACTTCTTTAATATCTCGTGTATCCCTTCCCCGCCTAAAGAGATGCAACTCCCCTTTGCCTGATTCTCTTCTGAGCCCCACGCCATGCCATGTCCTGCAGGAACAGAGACAAAAAGTAACGCAACAGATAGACATAAGAAAAGAAACAATAAGTTTTTCCCTGTCAAATGAGCCTCCTTTATTGCTATTGTTTTGGCGTTTTCTATCTCATACTTTCTGAGTGAAATCAAGAAATCCATTCCCCGGAGATGCTCAATGGCAAAGTGTATTTAGCAATGTGCCAGCGTCCAAACGGTCCAGAAGGGCGTCGAAAAATAAAGCGGCCGCTGGTTTGCTTCAACGCAGAAGGTCATATCAAAACAAGGAGGATTTGGGCCAGTGACATTATTTTGCATCCTTTCGGACAGTTTGCCTTTTACAGGACAAAATTTCAAAGTTTACAATATCCCCCTTAAAGAGCCTTCATATTATTCCTGTCCTTTTGGCCGATGTAAGTTCCCACAAAAATCAGGCAGGTTTTGATAGCTTTAACATCCTAGTCTATAGCTATTCGGTGACAAGCATCACCGAAATATTAACAAACCTGAAATTACTGACACCTTATTGAGAACTTTTTGTTTTTCCACACGGAATTTATAAGAAACTATTTATCGGCATTAGCATGCCACCTAATTTGACATACAGGTCTGTACCGCGGATAAGTTCTCATGCCTTTAATTATTAAAAATTAGAATGTCTTTCATCAAATCTAAGAGAGAAAAGTTTTTTGAATTCTTACTGACGATGCATTATTTTGACCAAATTATATTTGTGAAATTCATCTGAAAACTAGCTTATAATTACTATGTTTTTTCGATTAAACAGACTTGGATTTTCTTGCTTGACACGGTATGGGTGCTGTGTTACAGCTCACACCTGTCCGGGCTCTAGCAGGAAAATTCGTTAAGATTCAAGATACATGACCATATGGACGATACGGCCATCAAAGAAAGAGCGGAGTTTCTTTCCATAGCAGGAGCCTACATAGATAAGAATTTGTATAAAGAGGCGCAGCATGTAGCCGAATCGTGGCTCAAGCGTTATCCCATAGATGCTGAAGCGAATATCATCCGCTGCCACGCCCTGCTTAAAACGGGGAATCTTGAAAAAGTCAGTGCCCTCCTCGATGACTTGGAAGCCAAGGTCCTTGAATTATCTCGCATCTATCATCGTGTCGGAGACCTTTGCCTGGATGCAGGCCTCACTAAAGAGGCGATAAAATTTTATAGGAAATTTATATTCCTGAATCCCGCTGCAGAGAGTGCAAAAGAAGTGTATAAGAAGATCAATGCCCTCGCAGCCTATATAGATGATTCATCCTCTGAAAGAGATGCAAATGCGTACAGCAATACTGACCACGTTGCCTCTGATTTCTGTACCACAACTCTCGCCGAACTTTACATCAGACAGGGTCACCTTGATATGGCTCTCAGTGTGCTGGGCGAGGTCCTCAAAAGAGAACCTGAAAACAGAATGGTGGCGGATAGGTTAAACGATGTTATGGCAATGCAACGTGACGGCATCAGAGAAAATACCGCTTTGCATATGAAACAAAATGAGATCGTAATAAGAGAGCTCACAAGATGGCTTGAAAATATCGACAGGTTAAGAAGCGATGTATTGTGATTCTCCGGCGTTTCCGAAGAGGATGGAGAGAGTAAAGGGCATCCTTCATGACCTTAATGTTGGTGCCCTGCTCTTTCTCGATATGCATAACATACGCTATCTCACCGGTTTCACGGGCAGTGACGGCGCGCTCGTTTTGGGAAAAGATCAAGAGACCCTCCTTGTTGACGGCCGCTATACTAATCAGGCAAGAAAGGAAGTTAAGGGCCCCCGCGTCAGCGAGTACAAGGAAAAGATAGACGGGCTTGCGGCAACCCTTTCCGAGGGTAGTTTAAGATCCGTAGGATTTGAACCGCAGGCGATGAGTGCCAACATCTATTTGAACCTGACGGAAAAAGTAGGCGGGTTGAAGTTAAAGCCGATGTCCGACCAAATCGGCACCCTCAGAGCGGTCAAGGAAGAAAACGAAATAGCACTTATTAAGAAAGCAGCGGACATATCATGTGAGGCTCTTTCTGCTGTTCTCGGCCTCATAAAGCCTGGTGTAAAAGAGAAGGATTTAGCAATTGAGCTGGATTTTCTGATGAGAAGATGCGGTGCAGAACAAGTTTCATTCCCCACGATTGTGGCGTCGGGACCGAACTCAGCACAACCCCACGCACAACCAGGTTCGCGGGCGATCGAAAATGGTGACATTGTCATAATAGATTGCGGCGCTGTATATTGCGGTTATCACTCTGATCAAACCTCTACATTTGCTGTTGGCTATAAAGACAGGAGAAAGGAAGAGGCATACTCCTTGGTAAAGACCGCCCATGATCTGGCATTGGAGGCAGTCAAAGCGGGCATGCCTTGTGCGGATATAGATCGCATTGCCAGAGAGTGCATCGAGGCTGGCAAATTGGGTAGGTATTTCACGCACGGCACAGGCCATGGTGTCGGACTTGACGTTCACGAAGCGCCACGGATAGCCGGCAATTCGGAAATGGTCCTTGAAGCAGGGATGGTAGTGACCATAGAGCCGGGCGTCTATATCCCTGACTTCTGGGGCGTACGCATTGAAGACATGATATTGGTTAAAGAGGACGGCAGTGAGGTCTTGACGAAAGCATCGAAGGACTTCATGGTACTCCACTAATTTTCTAAAAGAAGCACTACAATAATTAATGTACTAGGATGTCGCGATATGAAGGTATTTCCAGATGATCTTCTTTATAATAGGGAGCATGCGTGGGTAAGGGTTGAGGGTGAATTAGCTACCATCGGTATCACAGATTACGCCCAGGAAAAATTGGGAGAAATTCTGGCAATAGAACTCCCGGAAGTTGATTCTTATGTGGAGAGGGATGAACCGTTCGGCACTATTGAATCTGCAAAGGGTGTTTTCGAGCTTATTTCACCCGTGAGCGGCGAAGTGGTAAATGTCAATGAAGACATATTGGACGATATCGGTATTGTAAACAGCGATCCTCACGACACTGGATGGATGATTACTCTGGAGATGTCGGATTCGGAGGAGCTTGATGACCTTCTGGACTCTAGAGAATACCACGACTTTGTGCTTAAAGAAGCGGAGAGTGACTGAACTTATTTCATGATATGGAGATTCATCTCATTCAATAGGTTAAATGCCTTTGAAAACATGGCCATTGATGAGGCCATATTTAGAGAAAATCAACGGACCTATGCACCGCCTACCCTCAGATTTTACAGTTGGTCCCCTCCATCAGTGTCGCTAGGATATTTTCAGTCAACATGTAAAGAAGTCAATGTCGAGGCATGTCGACGATATTCCGTAGATATCGTCCGTCGTCCAACGGGCGGGAAGGCTGTTCTTCATGAAAATGATCTTACCTATGCAGTGATAGCAAGTGAGCGTAACCCTCTCTTCCCGCCGGACATCTTAGGAACATATAAGGTCATCAGCGGCTGTGTTGCCGGCGGGCTATCGGAGCTCGGCATAGTAGCCGAGATGAAAGGTGAAGGGAGATCGAATCCTGACGATTTCCTGAAAGCTGCTTGTTTCTCGTCGCCGTCCCGCTATGAGCTTCTGGTAAAAAGAAAGAAAATATGCGGCAGTGCTCAACTGAGGTCGAAGGGCGTCTTCCTTCAGCATGGCTCAATCCTGGTGGATTTTGACCCGGTCAAAACATGTGCTCTCCTGCTGCCGCAGGATGGCGACCAGACCCAGCTAGCCAAGAAGTTGCACGGGTCCGTGACATCGGTACATGAGCAAGTTGGCGCGTCCGTGTCCATCGAAAATATCTGCCATGCCGTAAAAAAAGGTTTTGAGAAGAAACTGGATATCAAGCTCGTGGAGGGATGTTTAACCCTCGAAGAGGAGTCCTTGAAGTTACGACTGATGAATGATAAATATATGAATGATAAATGGAATATGGAAGGAAAGGTTCAAGATGGATCTGGGAACTCTGATTAAGAAGGAGGTGCGAGAACAGCAAGGCTATCGGGCCGACGCCACGCCCTATCGCACCAGAATGGATGCGAACGAGAGCCCCTTTTCACTCCCCCCCCTTCTTAAAACAAAACTGTTCAAGGAGATGAAAAATGTTGCCCTGAACAGGTACCCGGAACCAGGTGCTACCTTAATCAGGAAACGCTTTGCCGAACACTACGGAGTCCCTGATGATATGATAATGATCGGTAACGGGTCTGATGAACTTATCCAGATCCTCTGCACCGCGTTGGCAAAGCCACAATCAGTCGTCATGGTTCCGGCGCCGACTTTTGTCATGTACGGGATTATCGCATCAAATGCCGGTCATGCGGTAGCAGAAGTGCCCCTTAATGCCTTCTTTGATTTAGACCTCGATGCAATGCTCACCCGGGTTGCAACAGACGCACCAGTCCTGACCTTCCTAAGTTATCCCAACAGTCCTACAGCAAACTGCTTCAGCGAAAAGAGCATAGCGGCTATTGTCGAGGCATCAACAGGAATTGTGGTCGTTGATGAGGCATACGGGAGCTTCTCGGGGAAAACATTTCTGCCTTTATTGAAAAAGCATGATAACCTTGTTATCTTAAAGACCCTGTCTAAAGTGGGACTTGCCGCCATGCGGATAGGATTCTTAATCGCCGCACCGTCTCTCGTCCATGAACTCGACAAGGTAAGGCTGCCATACAATATTAATGCCCTTTCGCAGGTTGCTGCCGGGTTCTATTTGAATCATATTGACACCTTTCTAGGCCAGATGCGGGAGATAATTGCAAGTCGGGAAGAACTTCTGAGCGCTCTTGGGAAGATTCAAGGTATAAATCCCTATCCTTCAGATGCAAATTTCATTTTTTTTAGTTGCGATTTTGATGCAGATACCATATACTCGAAGCTGGTCGAGGAGGGAATTCTTGTCAAGAACCTCAACTCCCCCGGGATTCTGAAGAATTGTATGAGAGTAACGGTTGGTAGCCGTGAAGAAAACAAAGAATTTTTAAAGGTGTTAAAGAAAATCCTTTTGAAGTAAGGAGTGTGGTCTGAAATAGGGTAACAGAGGGTAGATTACGGCAGAGGCGAAAATCGTCGCGCCGTACTGCCCTTTTTTTGTCCTCTTTTGGCTCAACATTTGAGAAATTTATATCTCGTTAAAAAATTAAAGGAAAGGAAGTGTTGTTTTGGAAGTAAAAGTATATGACAACGACATTGAAAAGGCTCTAAAAATCCTAAAGAACAAACTTTCTAAAAGCGGATTGTTTAAAGAACTGAAGCTGCGGAGAGCCTATGAGAAGCCGTCTGTAAAAAGGAAACGCAAAGCCATCGAAGCTCGCAGGCGTTATGCCAAGGTACAGCGCCGCAGAAGTTACTAGGATTTTTTTCAAGGCAAGAACCGTAATCACCAAGTCCGGGCCCATGCCAGATGCTCTAAGAGCTCGGGGTGTACACAAAATGGATGAGAAACAATATTTGATCGATGCCCTCTCGATAGAGGAATCATGGCGGATATTCCGCATCATGGCTGAATTCGTGGAAGCCATTGAAACCATGTCTCAGGTCAAAAAAGGCGTTACCATCTTTGGATCCGCAAGAGTTGGGCCTGATGATCCATACTACAAGAAGGCGGAACTTCTCGCAAAAAGGCTTGCCGAAAATGGCTTCAGTGTAATTACAGGAGGCGGCCCGGGCATCATGGAGGCAGCTAATAAGGGAGCGGCAGGAGCGGGCGGCAAATCGATAGGAATGAATATCCGTCTTCCTTTCGAGCAGAAACCAAATCCGTACGCAAATACTATTATTGAGTACAAATATTTCTTCATCCGCAAAGTAATGTTTGTAAAATACGCTGTCGCCTATGTTATCCTCCCGGGAGGCTTCGGAACGATGGATGAATTCTTCGAGGCCCTGACCCTGATTCAAACGAAAAGAATAAAGGGCTTTCCCGTTATATTGATGGGTAGCGAATACTGGCAAGGACTGCTGGGTTGGATGAAAGATACCATGATCGGGGGCGATAAGATTGAACCGTGTGACCTCGAGCTCATACACATCATTGATGATCCGGATGAAGTAGTAAAACATATAAAGAAATTTGTCATTCTGTAAAAACCCTGTAATATTGTCTGATACCTACATCCAGTTGGTGTTGAATTGTCATGTCGGGCAAGCGATTTCCGGGCGCATATTAAGATTCCTCGCTCGCATGTGGAATGACAGGCGATTAAAACATACCTTCATAATAGAAGAATCTTCACGACACCACAGCCAGCACACGTAATGGATTTTGAAAAGACACTGACTGAACTCAAAAAAGGGAATGCGCGCCCTTCTCCCTGTTATCTCCTGTACGGTGAAGAAGAATATCTGCTCAAAGATGCCCTGAATAAGATCATAGCTGCCGTCATCCCTGCAGGCGACAAAGACATGAATCTTTTCTTCATGGATGGAGAGAATGAAGATCTAGATGGCCTTTGCGAAACCATCCTGACACCTCCTCTCATCCCGGGAAGAAAAATTGTTGTCCTGACAAATACTCGCCTTTTTCAAACACGAACATTCCTTCCAGATATAGTACAAAAAATTCGACAAAATTTTGAAAATGACCCTGATACGGCGCTCAGGTATTTTGTGCAATTTTTAAAGACTACAGGCTGGTATATCGATGATCTCCGAGACGGTGGTTGGAAAGAAATTACTAGCGACAACTGGCGGAAAACTGTTCAGGGCGACAGTGGAGATGATCGTGAAACCTGGCTTCCCGAAATGATCGGGACCTTTATAAACCGCGGAATGGATGTAAGAGAGCAGAGAGGGGTTGTGGAACGTCTTGAAGATACCCTGAAAAAAGGCATTCCGGAAGGCATTCACCTGATTATAACGGCAGATGCAGTGGACAAGAGGAAGAGGCTTTTCAAGATTATTTCCGAAACCGGAGTGGTACTCGATTTTTCCCGTCTTAAGGGTGACGCGAGGCAGAAGAATGCCCTAATGGATGCGGCAAAAGATCTTTTGGCTCAAAGTAGGAAAAAACCTACGCCAAGCGCATGGATTGCTATCGGAAGGAAGACAGGGTTTAACCTTGCCGATTCCATGAAAGCCTTGGAAACGTTAATCGCCTACACAGGTGATAAAACATCGATAGAAGAATCGGATGTCGAAGAGGTCGTGGGAAAAACGAAGGAAGACACAGTCTTTGATTTAACAGGCGCTCTTGCCGGGAGAAAATTGGATAAAGCTTTGTCAAATCTGAAAGATCTCTTCGATCGGGGTATAAACCACGTGTTGATCCTGTCGATGATAGCGAGGGAAATCAGGCTTCTCCTCCATGCCAAGATGTTAATTGGATCGGAAAATTTTGAAACTTTCGGAATTAATTTGGACTATGAAACATTTCAGAGATCAGTCTATCCGCTCATCCTGCAATGGAGAAACGATAAAGGAGTAAAAAGCAGTCTGGATGGCCAGCATCCGTATGTCATCTATAACGCCATAAAAAACTCTCATCGCTTCTCATACGACCATCTGGTGAAGTATTTACAGAACCTCGCCGACATGGACCTTGCCTTCAAGACCACGGTGAAAGAGCCTAAGTTTATGCTGGAACGTTTCATTATGGACGTATGCACATAGACAAACAGGGCAAAACCCCATGGTTAATTGTGGTAGTAAGCTCCCCTTTCTCACCTGCAACATAACATTTCTCTGAGGAAGCTGTTTCTATGTTTCAAAAAATGTCGAACCGCAAAAGCAAGCTAACAATTTGTTTGTTACTAACCTTCATGGTGCTTGTGGCATTTTGGCAGGTCAAGAACAACGGCTTCGTCAATTACGATGACCCCAGATGCGTTCCAGAAAATGTGCATATCCAACGTGGACTGAATTCAACAGATCTGAAATGGGCCTTTACGACGAGCCATGCCGGATACTGGCAGCCCTTAACGTGGCTGTCATTCATGCTTGATTTTAAGCTATTCGGTTTAAATCCAACCGGTTACCACATTGTAAATCTTCTCCTCCATCTCGCCAACAGCATCTTACTTTTTCTCATTCTCACACGTATGACTAGCGCCATGTGGCAAAGCGCTTTTGTGGCTGCCCTGTTCGCACTTCACCCGTTACATGTGGAGTCTGTGGCCTGGATAGCTGAACGAAAAGATGTTCTCTCCGCCTTTTTCTGGATTCTTACTATGGGAGCGTATGTCTTGTATATCGAGAAACCAGATACGAAAAAGTACCTGCTTGTCGTTTTACTATTTTCCTTCGGGCTCATGGCTAAACCAATGTTGGTAACCTTGCCATTTGTGCTGCTCCTACTCGACTACTGGCCCCTCGGCCGTTTTCGATCTAGGCAACCTACTTCTTATGAAAAAGTATCTGGATCAAAGAAAAAAAACCCAAGGGCAAAGTATCCATCTAGCGCAGTTAAGGCTAAGGCAACTCCTCCATATGATCAAGTTCTCTCCTGGCTTTATATCTGGCCCCTCATGCGTGAGAAGATACCTTTTTTCGTCCTTGCTGTGGCATCAAGCATTATGACTTTTATAGGCCAACAAAAGGCCGGGGCAATGGAGTCCCTTGATATCCTTCCAATAGATGCCCGTTTAGGCAATGCCCTTATTACTTATGCAAGTTACATTGGAAAGACTTTTTATCCCCATAATCTCGCCGTCTTTTACCCACTTCAGGAAGTGCCTCCATGGGGAGCCGCACTTGCCGCAGTATTCATATTGGTCGTCGCCGCACTAGTTATACGAAGGGCAAAGACGATGCCTTATTTGGCTGTGGGATGGCTCTGGTATTTGGTCACCTTGGTTCCTGTCATAGGTGTCATACAGGTGGGGATGCAATCCATGGCGGACCGTTATACCTATATCCCGCTGATTGGTCTCTTCGTTGCAATGGCTTGGGCAATTTCAGATCTCACAAAAAATTGGCGTCATCGCCAAGTAGCTCTCGCTACTGCCGGTGGCATGATTTTATCAGCCTGTATATGTCTAACTTTCATTCAGGTGAAACAGTGGCAAAACAGCTTTACCCTTTTTGAGCATGCCATCCAGGCTGTAGATAACAACTATCTGGCACACAACAATCTGGGAGTTGCCTTATCCGATATTGGCAAGAATGAGGAGGCCGTAGCCCATTATTCAGAGGCTATCAGAATAAAACCAACCTATGAAAATGCCCATTTCAATCTGGCAAACCATTTATCAAAACAAGGCCGAACTGACGAGGCCATTGAGCACTATTTGGAGGTCTTGAAACTACGGCCGAATTATTCAAAGGCACATAATAACCTCGCATTGCTGCTGACCTTGAAACATAATTTCGGGGAGGCCATTGTCCATTATAGAGCAGCGTTGCAAAGCGACCCGACAAATGCAGGTATACACCATAATCTGGGAATCGCCTTGATGGCAATACACGGTTATGTGGAGGCTCGCGATCAATTCCAGGAGGTCGTAAAGATTAACCCTGGTTCGGCTGAAGCATACAACGACCTTGGGATAGTCTCAGCACAGTTGGGAAAGACCGATGAAGCGATCGGCTATTTCAGGCATGCGTTGTGGCTGAGACCGGGATATGATGCTGCTCGTAAGAACTTGGTATTAGCATTGGAAGCCCAAAAAAAGTCTCGATGATGATGCATGATCCCCTTTACATTTTCGTAATGACTCTAGAACCTCCACTGCAAACACCGAAACAATTTTGTGATCCTTACCATCTTAATAAGATAATACTCAAAGCTTTCGTAATGTTAGCATGGACGATCTTTTCCTCCGTGAAAGTCTCCTCGATGAACCTTTCCTCTTTGTTCTTCTTTCCGTTGCGTCGTCATCTTCTTGCACAAATTTTTCTTCCCCACGGCAGGTATCGTCAATCGCGACGGTTTTCACTTTTTCCAACAACTCGGCAAACTCATGAGATGATATTGCCGTCCCTCCTCGCCGGTCGACAAAATCAGCAATGTCCCGGTCCGATGTCACGACAACAATTTCTTCTGCCCTTTTTTGAACCATCCGTTTGATAACTTCGTCTGCTTTTTCGCCCTTCCGGGAATATATAATGTCAGTACCTAAGAGTTTATCTCTCTCCTCCTCGATGGGTCCACCCTGCCAGCCGTCGAAGACGACAGTCACCTTGTGTCCTCTCCGTGCTTTGTAATAGGATACACTTCGTATCAGGGCATTTCTGCCTGCCTCCAGGCTTAATCTTTCATGCTTCCTCAGTGCATCAGACTGCCTTATCAGATTGTACCCATCAATTATGATGTGCATGATGGCCGGTGCCTGCTCCATTTCATTGCTTGTTGAAGTCAGACAGGAAAGACGGCTCTTTTTGCGTCGCACGGTTGGCATCTTACGCCAAATTATTTATTGCCGGCAAAAGCCTATTTTCTCTTGACCTCGACACTGCGATTCTGCTATTTTTCACTGGTTCTTATAATAGAAAATTCTTTGCAGGTCAATTCCTACCTTAATGACTTATGCACGCAAGCGACAAACTGGATATGCCATCCTGCAATGATGAAGATTAAGATATCACAAATTTTGATATTAACAAAGATTTTCGCTGCGAACAACTACTCAAGGATGCAAACCAACGAACGGAAAAAGATGGATTTGTATAAAGTGTAAGGTTCAGGCAAGTCCCACAACAACCTCATTGTTGCCGGACCTCTCAAGGCCGGTATGAATATCATTAATAGAATTCAACTGAAAAAATCATATCATAAGGAGGACAAAAATGGACTTTGAATTGAATGATGAACTGAAGATGTTGAAGGAGATGTCATACAAATTTGCCCAGGCTGAGTTTACCGGCATATCCCATGAATGTGACGAGGGAGAGAAATACACCCCCGATATTCGTAGAAAGGCCGCTGACAATGGACTCATCGGGGCATGGATCCCCGAAGAATATGGTGGCGCGGGGGCAGGTTTTTTAGGCAATACAATCATCATGGAGGAATTGTCCAAGGTGGACATGGGTATTGGTTTGAATGTTGTTGCTGCTACATTTGGTTGCGAATCGATATTGCATTTCGGATCGGAAGAACAGAAGAAGGCATATCTCCCACCCGTATGCCGAGGTGAATGGGTCAGCGCCGGAGCATTTACGGAACCCAATGCGGGCACGGATGTAGCTGGATACAAGACAAAAGCCTTAAAAGACGGAAATGACTATGTCATAACGGGGAATAAGATGTTCATAACCAATGGAAGTGTCTGTAACTTCATGGTGGCCCAGTGCATCACCAACCCGGAAGAAAAGAAGCACAACAGCTTCAGCCTCATCATAGTTCCTGCCGACACCAAAGGAATAACGAGGAACAAGATCCACGGAAAGATGGGAATACGTTCCAGCGACACGGCAGAAATAGCCTTAGAAGATGTGCGTGTTCCCCGCTCCAATCTGGTAGGCAAGGAAGGAAATGGCTTCCGCCAGTTGATGCATTTCTTCGATACGACCAGGGTGATGGTGGCCGCCCAGGCCCTGGGCCTCGCCGAGGCCTGTCTGGAAACAAGCATTAAGTACGTAAAAGAGAGAACGGCCTTTGGAGCCCCTCTCGGTGCTTTCCAGTTGACGCAGATGAAATTGACGGAGATGGCGATAAAAATAGAGGCCTTGCGCGGCCTCATTTATAAATCAGCATGGCTTCTCGATCAGGGCAGGCCGGACTATACACTCGCCGCCATGGCAAAATACTATGGAGGCCAGACAGCGGTCTTCTGTGCTAATTATGCTGTAGAGCTTCACGGCGGCTACGGCTACATAGATGAGTACAACGTCCAGAAATGGTACCGCGATGCCAAGATACTTGAACTCTATGAAGGAACCAAAGAAGCTGAAATAATGACCATCGGGAGGATGCTGCAGGCACGGTAACACTGAGAAAGGATGCCCCTGTCCCCGGTCCCAATGAATCAGGAGACATGGGCATCCCATTATTAGATGGAACTTCAGCCGCCGATGAGCGCCTTCATGGCCTTGATGGTATGGGCGTAATCTCCGCTCCCAAATATGGTTGCGCCCGACACTATGATGTCTGCACCGGCTTCGGCAACTGATCTGATATTGTTGAGCGTTATGCCGCCGTCAACCTCGATCAGGCAATCAGACGAAGCGGCCTTCACCATTTCCCTCGCCTTTCTTATCTTCGGCAGGACACCCTCAATAAATTTTTGCCCCCCGAATCCGGGATTAACGGACATGATGAGGATCAGATCGACGTCTCTCAGAACCGGCTCAACGTGAAGGAGGGGTGTCGCGGGATTTAGAGATACCCCCGCCTTGACGCCCTTTTCCTTTATCTGCTCAATCGTCCTGTTGAGATGCCATGAGGTTTCAACATGAACGGTAATGATATCGCTCCCGGCATCGGCAAAGGAATCGACGTACTGCTCAGGATTCGTTATCATCAGATGCACATCGAAAGGTAATTTCGTGATCTTGCGAAGCCATTTTACCGGCGTGGGACCGATCGTGATATTGGGAACGAAATGACCGTCCATGACGTCAATGTGTATCTGGTCGGCGCCGGCTGCCTCAACGGACACGATTTCTTCACCGAGTCTGCTGAAGTCAGCAGAAAGGATGGAAGGGGCAATCTTTTTCATCGTAAGCCTTCTTTTTCTTTCTTTTGAATGTTCTGAGAAAGTTTGCAGTGCCACTCCCTACGAACGAAGGCTACTACACATCATCCCAAAAACAGAATTATGAGGAATCTAAATATATCTCGTTTCCAAATGACTGAAAAAGTGTTTTTCAATATCGCCCCTCTCGAAAAAGAGCATGATGCGTTTTTTAATACAACATCGACAAAGCCCTGTCAATATCTACTCACCAGGAGAAAAGACCCTTGACAAAATATTCTTAAGAGCCCATGCTCCCGCCAAAAGAATTACAGGATGGCAATCGATGTACCTTCTCTATGACATTTTGCTGTTCATGGCAGCCTTGTTTGCCCTCCCTTACTACGCTGTCAAAATGGTGCTCACGGGAAAGTACAGAAAGAGCCTTGGGCCTAAGCTGGGCCTCGTCGGTCCTACCGTCTTTGAGAAGATGGAGGGCAAACCCAGAATATGGATACATGCTGTTTCCGTAGGTGAGGTGACGGCTGCTGAGCCAATTGTTGCCTCGTTAAGAACGCACTTGCCAGAGGCCTGCATTGTAATATCCACCAGCACGGAAACAGGCCAGGACATGGCCAGGCAGATTGTCACCGGAGCTACCTCTTTTATATATTACCCCCTCGACATCCCATTTGTTGTAAAAAAGGTTATCACGAGGGTGAGACCTGATATCTTTATTCTTACAGAAACGGAACTCTGGCCCAATTTTATCAGAGTGTGCAAAGAGAAGGGTGCAAAGATTACAATGGTTAATGGTCGCATCTCTCGACACTCCTATCAGAAGTATGCCATGACAAGGTTCTTCTGGAAAAGCATCTTAAATTTGATAGACGGAATGGGCGTGATTTCGGAAATTGATGCCCAGCGACTGGAGAACATCGGCGTGGCACGATCGATGGTTCGTGTCATGGGGAACGCAAAGTATGACAGCTTAGCAGCGACGGCATCCCCTTCTGTCCGGGAAGAGATGGAAAGAAGACTGAACCTCACAAAAACGGATAAGGTCTTCGTGGCGGGAAGCACCCATGACGGTGAAGAGAAGATAGTCCTCAATGTTTACAGGCGCCTCCTTGAGATATACCCTGATTTCAAATTGATTATCGTCCCCCGACACCCTGAAAGAGGTCATGCAGTCCTATCCTTGGTGAAGGAAACCGGCTTTGCAGATTGCATGACTATGACTGAGATCAACGACGGCAGGCACCGGACCGACGAGCGGATCATTGTTATAGATGTCATCGGTGAACTGTTCAAGGTATACTCTCTCGCTTCAGTGGTCTTCTGCGGCGGTTCCCTTGTCCCGAAGGGTGGGCAGAACATCCTCGAACCTGCCGCATGGGGCAAGGTCATCTTTTACGGACCATCTATGGAAGACTTCACGGATGAAAAGGAACTCTTGGAAAAGGCCGAGGCGGGTATAACGGTTAAAGATGGTGAAGAATTGCTCGACGGTATCCTCAAGCTCATGTCTGATCCTGATGCACTTGCCAGGAAGGGAGAAAAGGGACGGAAAATTGTGATCGCTAATATGGGGGCCGCAGAGAGGTATGCCGAGATGGTAATGTCATACATTAAGAGATAAATTGTGCATCAACGCATTCCATATGTGATGCTGATAAATGGTCAAACTTGATAACTGATGTCGCCCTTTGATATAGACAGTGTCAGCCCTCGGCCCGCTTCAGGTATTCATTCCATCTCGTGTCAACCCACCTTTGGAGCTGCCTCAGCTGCTCGATGCTCATCTTCCGGAACCGTCCCTGTCTCTCCACATAATTGATGACCGGTAGCTTGTTTCCTTTTTCCGCCAGTGTTTTACTTCTCCCGGTAAAGCGAAATTTGCCGTTCTCAATCTCGAAGAGCACCACGATCCCCGTCTCTACAGCAAGTCTGCCGATGCGCACAGTGTCCTTGGGCGCATAACCCCATCCCGGAGGGCACGGGACGGCGATCTGCATATAACGAGCTCCTTTGATGCGCTTGGCTTTGACGAATTTATCGTAGAGGTCAATCGGATAGGCCGGCGAAGTAGTGGCAAGATAAGGCAGGTCATGGGCTTCCATGATTCGCAGCATATCCTTCTTGTGCTGCTGCTTGGTCAGCACCGGCGTGGTAGAGGTCAATGCCCCCATGGGCGTGGCGCTGGAACGCTGTGTACCGGTATTCATATACCCCTCGTTGTCATAGCAGATGTAGATGAAGTCCGTGCCTCTTTCGGCTGCCCCGCTCAGAGCCTGGATTCCCATGTCGAAAGTGCCTCCATCTCCGGCAATTGCCACGACGGTGATGTCTGTGCGATTAAGGGCATTCAAGCCGGCGACAAGACCCGACGCAGAAGCCGCCGTACTGGCAAACGTACAATTCAGCGCAGGAACGGTCACGGAAGTCGTCGGATATAGACCATGGAGTACGGTCAGACAACAGGCGGGGAAGGTCAGAATTGTATTTTCGCGCAATGCTTTCAGCACATAGCGATACGCAAGAGATAAGCCACAACCCTGACACGCCCTCTGACCCGGGAGCATGTACTCTTCAATATTTACCTTAAACAGGTTCTCTGGCATCTTCTCACCCCGTAAAACAGTTTAGCCACTTTGACATAGGTTCCGTATCCCCTGCAGTGATCGCATCCCGTGACGATCGCACGGCTTCGGCGAGTTCCCTCGCCTTGACATCCCGGCCGCCAAGACCGCAGATGTAGTTGTGGATAGGCAGCCGGATATCCGTCCCATAAAAGGCCGCCTTGATTTCGGAACACAGGGCTCCTTCATATCCGTAACTGATCCCTTTTTCGAAGATGCAGACAGCCTTTGCCTTCTTGAAGGCCGTGCGGACATCCTCTTTCGGGAAGGGCCTGAAGACCCTGATTCCGACAACTCCAGCTTTGATCCCCCCCTGTCTCAGCATATCCGCTGCCGTGGTGGCTTCGCTTGCCACAGAACCCATCCCCACGAGCATTATCTCGGCATCTTCTGTCTTATATTGCCATAACATGCCGCCATGATCCCGCCCAAAGGCCCTGGCAAATTGAATACTCGTAGAGATAATAACGTCACGAGATTCGTCGAGGGCTTTCTGAAGTTTGTGGCGCATTTCCATATATCCGTCACAGAGGATACCTTCCGCATTAGCCCTTCGCCACGGGAAGAGGACAGGGTTGATGTTCATGGGAGCCTCTGGTGACAGGACTGTGTGAGGCTTATAAGCAGGCAGGAAATCAGAGACAGACCCGGCATCGGGGATCTCCACGGGCATCATCGTATGAGACATGACGAAACCATCGTAGCAGATCATTACAGGTACATAGACGGACTCGGCAACCCGGTACGCCTGAATGATGGAGTCAATAATCTCCTGGTTGTCCCGGCAGTAAATCTGTATCCAGCCCGTATCTCTCTGCGCTATGGAATCCTGCTGGTCGTTAAAGATCGTCCACGGCGCTCCCACTCCCCGGTTGATGCAGCACATCACGATAGGCAGCCTTGAACCGGCGGCCCAATGGATCTGCTCATGCATGTAAAGCAGTCCCTGGGAACTGGTAGAGGTGAAGACGCGTGCCCCCACGGTGGATGCCGATATGCAAACCGCAAGCGCGGAATGCTCGGATTCAACGCGGATATATTCCGCCTTGAGCTCTCCGCCCTCAATCAACTGGGAAAGCATCTCCGTTACAGAGGTCTGCGGTGTTATGGGATAGGCTGCCACGACCTGAACATGGCTGAGCTTTGCCCCGAGAGCCGCAGCTTGGTTGCCTGTCATGATTTGTACTTCAGCCATTTTTCTCCTCTTCGTTCACCATGGTTATCGCTTTTCCGGGACACTCCTCGGCGCAAATGCCGCAACCCTTGCAATATTCCAGGTCGATTTCCAAGGGGATCGTTGCCTTGATTACTCCTTCCGGACAATAGAGCCAGCAGAGAAAGCAGGCAGCCTTTTTTTTGATGGAGGGGATACACTTTGAATGATCGCATAGGGGTCTCAGGTCCCGCCAGTCCCCTGTCTTCCCCGCCTCTCCAGTGGCTGGTGTGGCCATGGCGGAAATATTTGTGTCTTTTTTCTTCACAACTGTTGTCCTCACTCGGCAGCTCGTATTAAAGTCTGTTCAAATGCATCACGCAGTGCGGCGAAATTGGCAGAGGAGACGGCACCTGATAATTTACCCTTAAGTCCCTTTCCCATTGCATCGAGAGACACAAGGTTTGATGCCCTGGCAAATGCCCCCAGCATCGTAGTATTGACAATCGGCTTGCCCTCTCTGACGAGATGGTGTTTGAGGGCAATATTTCCGGCATCAATCGTGGCTACGTTGATCTTCACATCAAAATTGAGCCCATCAGGTTTCAAGGGGGTGTTGACGATGATAAGTCCCCCCTCTTTGAGCGTTGCCATAATATTTACAGCAGAAAGGAGAGATGAATCCAAAACAATGGATATATCTGCACGCTCAATCTGTGAGACCATCCGGATGGGCTCTGAAGAGATCCTGGTTGAAGCTGTTAGGGGGGCACCCCTTCTTTCCGGGCCGAAGGTCGGTGCCGAGGTGACCCCTCTGAATCCTTGGATGTAGGCTGCTTCCGCCAGGATTTGTGCCGCTAACACAACGCCCTGACCGCCTCTTCCGTGCCATATTACTTCATGCATGACGCTAATCCTTGCAGACTATTTAAAATAAAAAGGCCATGGATTTGTTGCCCATGGCCTTTAGGATGATATCTAGGTAGTCTTATCCTGTCCTAAAAACGGCGGGCGACGCGGATAGCCGCGCCAAGAGAAGAGCGAGGAGGAGCAACCGATATGCACACAAAACAAAAACCCCTCTTCTCATTGATACAAAGGCCATTTTCAGGAAATCCTATCCGAATTTTTTGAACGTATAGAATAAACGGCAGCAGATGTCAATAGACAAATCATACCCCGATACTCACCTTAATTTCTTCTGCACGGCGAGGGTATTCTTGAGATTTTCTTGGGCGATTACGTACTCTGGATTAAGGCGCAGGGCCTCCCTGTAACTCACGATGGCCTCGTCAATCCGCCCTTGATAAAGCAAGGCATTCCCCAGATTGTTATGAGCCTTTGCATAGGCAGGGCTGATGCGAATGCTTTCGCGAAACTGGTAAATAGCTTCATCAAGTTTCCCCTGTGAGGCCAACACTGTACCCAGATTATAGTGCGCATCGGCCTCATTGCCGATGTTGATGGCCTTGCGAAAGTGGCCAATGGCTTCGTCTTTCTTGCCCTGAAGGCTGAGTGCATAACCCAGGTTATTTTGCGCCCACGCATTTTCCGATGTAACCTCTATGGCGTGCTCATAAAGAACGATGTTGTTTCGCCAATAGCCAACCTGGATGTAGGTTAAGACTGCGAGACAGAAGAGAACCCCCACAGCAACACCGGCCAGTGCAAATTTTCTATAATGCCAGCGTCTGAGAAGCTCCGGAGCGCCCCAGGAAATTACGATGAAAATGCCGATGAGAGGTATGTATGTGTAGCGGTCAGCCATGGACTGCAATCCCACCTGCACCAGTCCAATGACGGGAACAAGGGTTCCCAAATACCAGAGCCACCCGACGACAAGATAGGGGAAATGCCCTGCTGCACGGACGGCCAAGTACGTTGCAAATAATAACAGCACCGTTGCCGCTGCTGCCTGCCACGAGAACATTGTGGCAGTGCCATATGGATAAAAGACAGAAAGCTTTACAGGCCAGAGCATCTTCCCGATATAAGTTACATAGGATATCAGAGCATTGGCGATGCGACAGTCCATGGGATAGAGCGCCATGGGTCTCACTATTCGATGTTGGGCGTAGATGGTCACAAAACATAAGGCTATTGTAATGATGATAAATGGCGTCTTTTCCTGCAGTAGCGGCCTAATCTCCGACCATAACGTACGGGCCTTTATCGCCTTTTTCTGCATTGTGTCTTTTTGCGGCTGTGGCTTTGATTTCTTTTTTTTCTTGGCGCTACGCGCAGGTTGAGGTGCTGCAACACCTACATGGGCGTCCGCCAGCAGTCGAAGCCGTTTGAGGGGCCAGAAATCGAGAAGCAGAAGAACGAAGGGCAAAGTAACCAGCATGGGCTTGGCCATGAGCCCCAGGACGAAGAATAGAAGAACAAAGACGTATCTCTTGTAACCGGGACGCTCCACGTAGTAGACATATGCCCCCATGGTGAGCATCCAGAAAAATGTGGAGAGTACGTCCTTCCGCTCCGCCGCCCAGGCGACAGACTCCACATGGAAGGGGTGCAGCGCGAAAAGCCCTGCCACAAAGGCGCTCTGCCAGAGGGTATTAGTCATTTTATAAAGTACAAGGAAAAGTAAGATACTGTTGGCCACGTGAAAGAGGACATTCACTAAATGATGCAGGCCCGGCTTCAATCCGAACAGCTGGCAGTCCAGCATGTGTGAGAGCCATGTCAAGGGATGCCAGTTATGGGCGTGCGGCTCCGAAAAGGCCCAGACTATGCCCTTTAAAGTAATCCCGTCCTGTACATAACGGTTCTCCGTCACGTAATCGCTGTCATCAAACGTTATGAACTCATGGTTTCTGACCTGCCAGAAGACCGCAATGCTTGTTATTGCCAGTATAAAGCAGATTATCAATACCAAATAGTTTCTCTTCATCTTCTCTCTTGTCATTTGTTAGCTGCAATAGGATTCATTTTTTCTTATTTTGCATCGCAAGGGCATTTTTCAGGTTGTCCTTCGCTAGCCTGAATTCGGGGTTTATCCGCAGGGCTTCACGGTAACTTTCAATGGCCTCGTCAAATCTGCCCTGATGGAGCAAGGCGCTGCCCAGATTGTTATGGGCATCCGCCCAATCAGGGTTGAGCATTACAGCCTCCCTAAAGTGTGTAATAGCCTCCCCTTCATTGCCTTGAAGAGCCAGGACATAACCCAGATTATTTTGATATTCTGCAGAGCGAGGTTTGAGTGCAATAGCCTCCTTTAGGCAGGCAACAGCCTCTACCATCTTACCCTGGCGAGATAAAACATTGCCCAGGTTATAATACGCATCAGGGTAATTCGGATTGATCCTTAATGTTTCCTCGTAGTCCGCGACAGCCCCTTTATAATCGCCCAGATTGAGCCTTGTGTTCCCACGATTGTAATAAGCCGCATAAAAACTAGGATTCCACTTAATCGCTTTATCGTAATACGTCAATGCCTCGGATGCATGGCCTGCATCGGCAAGTGCCTTCCCATAATTATTTAACGGCCTCGGCTTATCCGGAGATTTCTTTGCACTGTCGCCCCACAGCGTATAGTCACTTTTCCATACCTTGTTGCGCTCATAGGTCAATACGGTGTTAGTCAGGACCATCAAGACCATGACCCCCAATGCTACCTGTTTGTATCTGCCATATAAGAAATAAAAAAGGACGCCTGTCAGGACAAGAAAAAAGCCAATGCTCGGCAAATACGTGCGATGCTCAAATATGACATTCTGTGAAATAGGTATGATACTCGATTCCACAGACAGGGTTAAAAAAAACCAGAATATACCGAAAAAAATCAGCCGATACCTGCGGAATAGAAGTATCCCCAAAAAAAGAACCCCTGCCAGAGATAGCATCCCGACGACCGTATGCCATTCAAAAAGACTATGGGAGATGGGATAATCGTAATCAAAATTCTGATTTACAGGAACTATGAGCAGCCTGATATATGTCAGTATGACACTGAACTGGGTGAAGAAATATTCCCATGCCGTTATGGGATAATCATAACCCTGATAGAGAAGAGGGGGTATGGGTTTTAATATGTTAAAGGAAAAATCAAGGAAAAAAAGGACAATGAAAATCACAAGAATAATGGCGGGGATCTGAATACCCCTGTCTTTTAAATCGATCCGCCATGTATGGGTCTTTATAAAACTGAATTCATAAAGGACAAGGGTAAAGGGCAGGGTAAAGACAATCTCCTTGGTCAGCATCCCCAGTACTGCGCACAGTATGGAACCTGCATAGAAAAAGAAACCCCGCTTATCTTTATTATCTTCCCCAAGTCTGCTCTTGACATACAAAGCCAACGACAACAGATAAAACAGTGTGGCCAATGAGGCCAACCGCTGCACTATATACGTTACCGACTGCGTAGCCAGCGGGTGGGATACAAACAAAAGGGCCGTAAATAGGGCCATTGCCCCTTTATGTCTCGCTATCGGCTGATTCCTCATCACTGGTGTCGCCATTGTCAGCATCACCAGCCACCATACTAATACGGCATTAGCAATATGTATCGCCAGATTAACGAGGTGGTATCCCCACAGATCAAGCCTGTGAAAATGATAGTTCAGGGCAAAGGATAGATACCCTACGGGACGGCTGGGGTAAAAGCTCCACCAGGCCTTAACATTGGAGAGGCTCCTTATAGCGATATTCTCCTCAATGGTCGGGACATCGTCAAAATGAAAAGAGCATTCAAACGAGTTGGAGTAGGCTATTAGCCCTGCCAGGCATATAAGTATTATGGACAGTGAGTGCCAAGGGAATTGTCGGCTTCTCCCTCGCTTTTTCTTCTGTGTTTTCTTCGCCAACTGTTCTTTTTCCTACACTGCCTCTAAAAGGCTGCTTCAGAGCGCATGAGCATATAGTTAGTCAAGTCAAATATGACATTCACTGCCGTCACCTCAACATTGTCATTTAATTTGTCGCAGCGGACACGACTTCGCTTGGGCAGGATTCATCCCCGGCCGGATCTGATTGAGCATCGCCTCCATTCTTTCTGCGAGAGGGGGTAGAGTTTTGGCGTCCAGTGCCGATACGGCTATGGCCCCAAACTTCTGGCAGAGGTTCTGCAGCATCGCTTTGTCGGGGAAACGATCCTCCTTGTTGAAGACACGAATGGCAGGTTTCTGAATGATTGCAAGCTCCTCCAGAATTTTCTCAACCGCCGCTATATGGCCCTCAAAATCCGGGTTGCTGATGTCAATTACATGGAGAAGGACATCGGCCTCATGGAGTTCACCCAATGTCGCCCGAAAGGCGGCGAAGAGATCCCGGGGAAGGTCCCGGATAAAGCCTACCGTGTCGGTAATAACTGCCTCCGTGTCACGGGGAAAGCGGAGCCGCGAGCTTTTCGGATCAAGGGTCGCAAACAGGCGATCTTCTGTAAAGACCCTGCTTTTCGTGAGCGTATTCAAGAGGGTTGACTTCCCGGCATTGGTGTAGCCAACGATGGAGATTATAGGCAATCCCATTCTCCCCCGTTTAACCCGGCGCTGCCCCCTTGCCCTCTCGATCTCGTGCATTTCATGTTCAAGGCGGTGGATTCGATCCCGTACACGGCGCCGGTTTATCTCAAGCTTTGTTTCTCCCGGTCCCCTTCCCCCGATGCCTCCTGCGAGTCTTGACATGGCAGTATTCTTTGTGACCAGCCTGGGTAATAGGTATTTTAACTGGGCAAGCTCGACCTGGAGTTTCCCCTCTCTGCTGTGGGCACGCTGCGCGAAGATATCAAGTATTACCTGGGTGCGATCGACAACCTTCATCTCTGTGAAATCCGTAACAGACCTGAGTTGCGCAGGCTGCAGCTCGTGGTCGAAGATAAGGAGATTTGCCCCTATCTGCATGGCCCTGATGACAAGCTCCGACATTCTCCCTTTGCCGAGGATAAATCGGGGGTCTATCTGTTCACGATACTGGATGATGCTGTCGAAGACCTCGACCCCGCAGGACCGGGCAAGTTCCTTAAGTTCATCCAAAGATCCCCGGGTATCGGCAAGGGGCATTGTTTCTACACGGATCAGTATGGCGCGGTCTGTAGAATCCACCTTTCTGGTCTTCTGCTTCTTCGCAAATTCGCTTTCCAAGGCCTGGATGAAGGCAAGAAAATCAAGGTGCATCTCTGAAGGACGAACCTTTTCCATAATGAGCCAATATTTGCCGTTGGGGTTTTCCGGAGTCAGGTGAGCTGTGTGGGCATAACCGGGAAGTCCATCTGCATCCGTCTCAACAGCTGAGATGAGATCAAGGCGGAGCAGGGCCAAATCCGTGAGGTCGTCAGTGGTGAGTCCCTCACCGTTCAAATGGGTGTGGATTAGACGGAGACCTTTGAAGCGGCTGGAAGAGGATCGAAAGCCGTCAAGGCCGGGAATCATGATGTCCTTGGGTGAGCCGGCGATAACATACGCGATTTCACCTCTGCGGCTGATCAGGATGCCTATCTGGCGGTTGATTTCCCGCGAAAGAGATGTGATTTGTCTCGCCAGTTCGTGGGTAACGACGCGTTCCGGCGGCACCTTCCTCCCGTAGAGTTGACCGATCCTCCTTATCTGTTCCGCCCTGAGACCGGTCAGGTTGCCATGGACCTTATTGATTGCCTGCCCCCTTGCTTTCAGCTTGACGCGCCGCCATTCTTCTCCCCAGACGTTCCTCAAATCTCTCCCGGCTGTGAAAACAGGCGCGACCTATCAACTTTTTTGGCTTCGTTGCTCCGCATTTGGGACAGGCGACACCTTCCTGGTCTTCACGGATCTTCATGAAGCGCTCAAAGATATGCTTGCAGACCTTGCATTCAAATTCATAGATGGGCATGAAAGATTCCCACAATCTTCATTTGATGGAAAATTAACATACTCACCGGTTACGGTCAAGTAATTTCAGGCAAAGAAAAACCCCGGAGGGCCGTCCCTCCGGGGTTTTGAGATGCAATTAGCAACGATCGGATTAGAAGGAGAGTGTCAGTTTGTGAGTTACGAGATAGTCGTTGCTGATTTGGGCTGCTGGATCGGTACCCTTCCAATAATCACCCGCCCACAGGTAGGCAAAACCGACCATGTAGGAAAGGTTGTCGTAGATCTTGTAGGTCGCCGTTATATCCAATTCTTCGCCGTAGTTCTTGGATTGCCAACCACTCGCTACGGGATCCCGGTCGGCCTGGGCCCAGGTAAAGCTCGCCCTGACATCCAGTTTCGGTACAGGCTTTATACCGGCGAAGACCTGCACCAAGAGCGCATTAGCAATACCACCTGACATACTGGTGGCTGATGATAAAGCACCCATCTTGCCTTCCCACCTGCCCAGGTCATAGTTGAAGAGCATCAGACAGGGGTTGAAGTCGGTGCCTCCTCCGGCTCCTGATTCAACCTTGTCTGTCGTGCTTGGGTCGTCACCCTCTACCCAGACGCCTGTAATACCTGCATACATGGGCGCAAAATCATAGGTAAGAGAGGCGTAGGCTTCCCATCCACTCCTGTCTACGTCGGGCCCACCTGCTGCTGCACTTTCAAACGCTTTCGCTTTGCCTGTGATGTAAACGACTTCAGCCTCGAAATAGGCAGGTCCAAACTGTGCCTTCACATACGGGTCAAATATCCAGTACTTTGACTTGTATCCGAAATCCTCTGCAGGGGTAGCGGCGGGACCGCTCGTATTGGTAAGGAGGTAGTAATAGATGAGTAAACCCGCATTGCCCTTGCCCCAGTCATACACAAAGGCGCCAACGAACTTGTCCGCCTGGGAATCAGTCTGATAGCTGGCAACATTTAAGTTGCCGGAAGGACCGGCCGGGCTGTAGTACTCAGAGCCTTCTATTTTATCCCAGAGGACTATAAATGTCCACGGTCCATACGGGTAATCGTATCTTACCCGGGGGCCGTAGTACTGTTCACCGCTGTCAGCGAAGTCGGTGCCAAACTTTGCCTGTGTCTGGTAACCGGCTCTCAAGAGACCGCCCCAGAGATTGGCCGATACATACGCATGGGTGAACTTGATGTTCTCGGATTCGGAATCTATCCCATTAGGATTAGATAACGGAGTCCCGGGAGTGTACCCCGAAAGAGAACCCCCAGCATTACGCGTAGCACCCCAGATCTTTTCCAGGATGTCGGCTCTGGTCGTAAAGCTCAGGCCTTCCTGAACCTTGAAGTCCGCCTGGAGTCTCAATCTCTGCCAAACATTCGTGAGAGATCCGCCACCGTTCGACAACAGTGTTCGGTTGTTCTCGTAGTAACCCTGGGCGACATATGATCCGCTGAACTTCACATCCGCCGCACATACGGGCATAGCGAAGGCCGCAATCAGGGCTACTGATAGTAAAACTATCCAAAGCTTTTTCATTGTTTCCTCCTGTTTTTGTTTTTAAAATTGATCTTTCCGGGCATGTTCCTGAAAGACCATCCTCAGAACCACTTTAAAAACTTCGGCCTCTGAAATTATCCCGAGGCCGCTGCAATACCTTCTTCACCTCCTTTCATTGAGATTTATGGGTTGGATATGTAACATCGCCAATATCCCTTGTCAAGCCTTTTTGCCGCAATCTCACACTAAGGGCTTTGCAAAAATCCCCTTTCCTTCATTTTTGCCAGCAATAAGCGTACCAGTTGGTAAAACCATGATGTTTCATAAAAAGAAATACATAGGTAACATCATGTAAATGCAGGCGTAAATGCCAAGGCATTGTTATCGCTTGAGAAATGCATCAAAGCCTGTAAAAACTTCTAAAATACGAAAAATCAATTGCATCGCACACGGCGCTGGCGCCGAAGCGACCAGTCCAAGTTGTTGGTGAATATGATAATCTTATTTACTATCAAAGGCTTACATGATTTTTTGCAGTTAGACGAAACGGCAGATAGAAAATCCTATGAAACAATAAGATGTGCTTTGAACTGTGGCGAAATAAACACACTTTAACCTGGGCATCGGGATTTTTTACAACAGTCCTTGATGATCTCTTACCATGTCTATATCCATCTTGATGTTGCGCCCCTGCGTTGTAAGATAGTTTCCTATCATAATGCCATTCGCGCCGGCAAACGGGGCCCATGATTGATAATCCCTAAGAGTAACCTCTCTGCCACCGCAAATAAGGATATTCTTGTCGGGGTTGACAAATCTGAAAATGGCTATGCACTTTAATGCCTCAAGAGGCGTGAGCAAAGGTCTATCCCCCATCGGAGTGCCGGGAATTGGATTAAGAAAATTTATCGGTATCCCGTCAACGTCGAGTTCTTTTAGAGTAAGGGCCAGCTCCACGCGCTGTTCCCAGGTTTCACCTAGCCCCAGGATGCCTCCTGAACAGGCTTTCATCCCTGCCGCTTTGGCAAGATTAACAGTAATAATATCCTCATCGTAATCATGCGTGGTGCAGACATTGTCAAAAAAACTCCGGGCCGTTTCCAGATTGTGATGGTAAACAGCAATCCCTCCTTTTGCGAGCCTCATAGCAATTGCTTCATTAAGCATGCCCAGCGATGCGCAGACCGTGAGGTGTGTCTCTCTGGCGATGGCAGTGGCACTTCTGCAGATGACATCCAGTTCTTTGTCTGTCAGCATATATCCGCTTGTTACCATGGAATACCTTGTGGCTCCTCCCTTTTCTAACTCAATCGCACTTTTCACGATCTCATCTTCATCCAATAAGGGATAGGCCTTGATCTCCGTCCTGTGATGCGCAGACTGGGCGCAGAAGGCGCAGTCTTCGGAGCAAAAACCTGATTTGGCATTGATGATGGAGCACAGAATGGATTTTTCCTTCCCTCGCATCTTTTTTATCTTGTGGGCACAGAATAGCAAGTCCATGGTATCCTTTTCCGGAAGCTTCGCAAGTTCACAGGCATCCTCGTAAGAAACTGCATCACCGCCGTACTCAATAACCCTTGCAGTCAGCTCTATGATCGTCTTGTTGAACATATTTTTCTCCTTTACAGGATGCCCATTTATCGGGGAAATAATCCGGCACTCACCAGCAACGACAAAGCATTTAAAAGAGAATGTGCGTATATCAGAGAGCTAACCATAAGTCAACCTTATTTACATTTTGGGTTGACAATTAGCGGGGGGGATGTTATGAGCCCCCCATGTCCACAAAGCAGCAGTTGCTCGTCTATTTGAAAGAGGGTAAGGGAACGTGGGTTTCCGGCGAATTCCTCGCCCATAAAATCGCTGTTTCCCGGTCGGCTGTATGGAAACACATCGCCAGTTTAAAGGACGACGGCTATGTAATAGAATCGTCGCGTAAAAAGGGATATCTCTTCCGGCGGACTTCCGATTTGCTTCTTGCCGATGAGATACGGGAAGGCCTGAGCACAAACGTACTTGGCAAGGGAGAAATCAGCTATTTCAGAGAAACGGACTCAACGAACACAAGGGCCAAATATCTGGCAAACGAAGGCGCTCCTGAAGGAACGGTGGTTGTCGCGGAGAAGCAGACGCAGGGAAGAGGAAGGAGAGGGCGGACGTGGTTTTCACCTCCAGGTGGGGGTATCTACACCTCCATTATTTTGAGGCCGCCCATCCCACCGAATGAGGCGCCCAAACTCACTCTCTTGACGTCGGTGGCCTTAGCCGAGGCGTTGCTTTCCCTTACGGCACTAAAGGTCAAGATTAAATGGCCCAACGATATACTGATCAAAGGCAGGAAGGTCGCGGGCATTCTCACGGAAATCAGCACGGAGATGGACCGAATCGGTTATGTGATTATCGGTGTCGGTGTAAATGTGAATACGCCACGGGAAGGCCTTTCTCCTGACATAGCGGACACAGCTACATCTGTTCTTATGGAAACAGGCAAGGTGTTCCCAAGGATTGTCCTCCTTCGTGCATTCCTGGAATGGCTCGAAATATATTATGAAGCATTCAAGACGAAGGGCTTTGATCCCATATTGAGTCGATGGAAGCATCTTGCTGACATAATCGGGCGTCGGATCAGGGTTGATCTCATGGACGACGTGCGCACGGGTAAGGTTCTCGATGTAGACAAAGACGGCTTCCTGATCCTCCAAGATCGCAAGGGGACGATTGAGAGGATAATTTCAGGGGACGTAACCCTGTTGGGTCAGGAGTAGCGGGTTCTGCCATTTCGGCAGGGTCTGTAACACGATTCGCGTGAATGCAGCAGGATTGAACAGGCGAGGGTCAGACATTATGACTAAGGGAGACAAAAAAGAACTGGAGAACGATGATAAAAAATATGTTTGGCATCCCTTCACCCAGATGCGGGGTTATGAAAAGGAAACGCCGGTCATCATCGAGGAGGGGGACGGATGTCTGCTAAGGGACATGAAGGGCAATTGCTATATTGATGGCGTTTCTTCGCTCTGGACGAACGTTCACGGCCATAGAAAAAAGAAACTTGACGACGCCTTAAAAGAGCAGCTTGGTAAAATCGCCCACTCAACCCTGCTGGGACTTTCCAATATACCTGCAATTAGGCTGGCAAAGAAACTGATCGCAATTGCACCGCAGGGATTGAAGAAAGTGTTTTATTCCGATAATGGTTCCACAGCCAATGAGATAGCCCTTAAGATGGCCTTCCAGTACCATAAGCAATGTCCTTCGGGACAGCGCAGCAAAAAGAAATTCATTCGCCTGTCCAATGCCTATCACGGGGACACCATAGGTTCCGTGAGCGTGGGGGGGATTGACTTGTTCCATTCCATGTATAGAGACCTGCTCTTCCCCTCTTTCAAGGCGGAAGCGCCTTACTGTTACCGCTGCAGCATAGGAAAGGCCTATCCCGCCTGCGGGCTCGAGTGCCTCACACGCGTGGAAGACGTAATGAAGGCTCATGGCCGGGAGATTGCCGCTCTTGTCATAGAGCCCTTGGTTCAGGGAGCCGGAGGGATGTTATTGCAGCCACCGGGCTACCTGAAAGGCGTGAGAGAGTTATGCACTCGTTACGATATCTTCATGATCGCCGACGAAGTAGCAGTCGGCTTCGGCAAGACAGGAAAGATGTTTGCCTGCGAGCACGAGGGGGTCGTGCCGGACATCATGGCCCTGGCAAAGGGAATAGCCGGAGGGTACCTGCCCCTTGCGGCAACCCTGGTGACGGATCAAATCTATGAAGGATTTCTTGGGGAGTTCGAAGAGTTCAAGACATTTTTCCACGGCCACACATTTACGGGAAACCCCCTGGCATGCGCGGTTGCCATCGCCAGTCTTGAGATCTTCGAAGAGGAGCGCACCCTCGACCGTCTGAAGGAAAAAATTGCGTACCTCGCAAACAGGCTAATACCATTCACCTCGCTGGAGCATGTGGGCGACGTGCGCCAGTGCGGAATCATGGCCGGCATAGAACTCGTTCAAAATCGGGAAACAAAAGAGCTCTTTCCCCCGGAGAAGAGAACAGGCCATAGGGTCATTATGGGGGCGAGGGAGAGAGGCGTGATTATCCGCCCTTTAGGGGATGTCATTGTACTGATGCCGCCCTTGAGCATTTCCAAACAGGAAATAGATCTGCTCTGTCAGGCCGTCTACGATTCGATCCGAAATGTGACAGAAAAAAAATGAGCCCTCGAAATGGCATTTGATATAAAAGCATCAGACAAGATCCCCGGGAATAACGCCTGGGAGGGCATCTTCTACTTTCATCCGGATGACGGTATTTACCAGGATCATTTCCCTGGTTATCCGGTTGTCCCCGGAAGTGTTATAGTGCATGCATTTTTAGAGGCCGCAGCGGGCGCCGGCTTCTTGCCGGACTATCTGGCAATAGAAAACTTCAGATTCAGAGAATTTCTCTCACCCGGCCGTTACGCATTTCGTATCGAATTCAATGATGACAGGCTGAACTGCCTCATTTATCGGGGGAAGAAGAAGCTTGTTACAGGGGTTTTGAAAAGATGAACCTCCGTTTTTCGGGAAATCGTGCCCTCGTTCTGGGAGGCACCTGCGAGCTTGCCCTTCTCCTGGCGCATGCCATGATAGAATCCAACCTATTTCCCATTCTCACTTACAGAGACGACATGGGCCTAAGCGCAATCGATGACGCTGTGGGGTCATTTCATGGGAGATACGCAACTTGCTATCTGAATCTCGGCGATCGTGATTCACTGGATTCCGTCTTCACCCAAATCGGTGACGGCCTCAATTTCCTGGTAGATTTTGCCCAGGGAAATTATGAGAGTCTCATCGCGGGAGCAGACGAGGACGGCATTTACACTTATTTCATGGAGAACATCTCCTTTCGCGCCGAGGTTTTGAAAATGGCTGGAAGGGCGATGCTGAAGAAAAGAAAGGGGCGTCTCGTTTATATTTCTTCTGCAGCCGCGTCAAGACCGAATCCCGGCCAGGGATTCTATGCGGCCGCCAAGTTGGCTTCGGAGGCACTCTACCGCAATATGGGACTGGAACTGGGGGGCCGCGGTGTGACGACGGTGATTCTCCGCCCCGGTTATATCGATGCCGGGAGGGGCAGAATCTATCTGCAAAAGCACGATCGGAAAATTCTTGAGATGACTCCGATAAAGAGGGCTATAACAGGCGAAGAAATTGTCCAGACGATTCTTTTCCTTCTATCAGAGAGTGCCGCCGGCATCAACGCAACGGAGATTTGCATGGATGGCGGCAGCACATACGTAAAATGATAAGCAACCGAAACTCTCAGGTGAAATGGGGAGAAGGTCTTCCATGACACATCGAAGGTAAAGACACATGGGCGTTTTTGCTGAATTAAAGAAAATACTAGAGGAACTCTTGGACCTTGACGACAGGGAACTTACTCCAGAGACTCTTCTCATACAAGATTTGGGCGCTGAGTCTATTGACCTTCTGGAACTCGCCGTAACGATAAACAGCCGGTTTAAAATCGCCGTGAAGGATGATGAAATATTCCTGACAAGGTTCGGACTTTATTTAACAGACGCGAGAAAGCAAGGGAGAGACTTAGTCCATTATCTTGCAGGAAGATATCCCTTTCTTGGCGAAGACAGGATAGCGGAAATAATGGCGCATATCAAAGAAGGCCCTCAATTAAAAATCAGAGATCTTGTCAGCTATATAACTTACCAGTCAAAGGGGATTTAATATCTTGGACATAACGCCCCTGGACAAACTGATCAATGGAAGAAGAAGCATCAGGAAGTACAAACCGGAATGCCCTCCTGAAGAATGGGTAAGGAAGATGATCCTGGCAGCCATGAGGGCTCCATCTCCGACAAACAGCCAGCCCGTGCGGTTTATCCGCATCCTATCCCCTGCGTTGAAGGACTGCCTGCACCGGGCCATGCGCGATGGCGAAAAGAGCTTATTGGAGGCTGTCAAGAATTTGAGCAGTTCAAGAAGATTAAGAAACTGGATCAATGCTTACCGGCGGTTCTCAGAGTTTATGTTCGACGCCCCTATACTTTTTGCTGTCGGCACCACTACGACATATCTCAATCTTGCAGAAAGGCTTTTCCGCGCAGGTGCGATGGAACAGGGTCATAAGAAATACAGGGACATTGACATCTCCGTGGGCCTGGCTATCAAGGGATATCTTCTTAAGGGAGAAGAACTTGGCCTCGGTTCTTGCATTCTGACGGGCCCCCTGATCTTTATCCAAGGACCCGAGGGGATTCTCGGGTTGAAAGGGATAGAGATCAAATGCTTTGTTACAACAGGATATCCAGATGAAGAACCGGCTTATATCAAGAGAAGGGATATCACAGAAATCTACAGGGAAATCTAAATGAAGCGAAGGGTCGTTATTACCTCCGTGGGGATTGTCTCATCCCTGGGTCGTAACCGCGAGGAGATCATAAAGAGTTTCAAAGAACGAAAGGTAAATTTCGAAAGGCCCTCCTTCGACAACGAAATCGTTATTGCCCCCATTAAAGATTTCAAGGTCAGGGACTATACAGGCCCCTTTAAGAATGGCCGATATCTAAACCGCGGAGCCCAGTTTGCTGTTGCCTCCGCCATCGCAGCGACAAAAAATTCAGGGTGCAAAAATGGCGATTTGGCAGAAGCAGGGCTCTTTGTCGGTGCCGGTCCGAACCTCGATATCGGTGGCGAGTTTCCGGAGATCAGGGAAGGGAAAATCGACCGGGATGACCTTCAAGCCTTATGGATCCTCAAATTTCTTCCAAACACAGCCGCGTCTGTTATCGCGAAGCTTTCGGGTATCCACGGAGAAAACCTCACTGTGTGCACTGCCTGTTCAGCTTCCTTGCAGGCGGTCGGAGAAGCATTTCGCAAAATAAAAACCGGTTATCTTGATCGAGCCCTTGCCGGAGGCGGTGATTCCCGCTTGAGCCCCGGGGGAATTCTGGCCTACAGGAAGGCGAGCGCCCTATATGCGGGCGATAGCGAACCTGCCACGGCAAGCAGGCCTTTTGATTGCAACCGTGGTGGTTTTGTCCCTGGGGAAGGAGGGGCCTTTTTCCTACTGGAGGAGTTGGAGAAGGCGAAAGAACGTGGGGCGCAGATATACGGCGAGATCTGTGGCTACGGAAGTTCCATGAACGCTTCCAACATGACGGCGCCCGAAGGTACCGGGAGATGGGGGATAATGGCCGTGTTTTCAGCCTTGCAAGAGGCGGAGATGTCTCCTTCCCAGGTTGATGTGATTTCCACGCACGGAACAGGAACCCTCCTCAATGACGAAGGAGAGGCCAACCTCATAGGAGAAATCTACAGCGGCTGCGATCCCCAGGTGATCGCACTGAAGTCCTGGATAGGCCACACGGCCTCCGCCTGCGGAGCTCTGGAGCTTGCCCTCTCACTAATTTGCATGCAGGAGAATTATATCCCTGAGATCAGAAACTTGAAAGATCCGTGCCGCGGAAAAATCAATTTTGTCCGGAACGGGGCAAGCTTTTCATTTGGGACGTACGTCATTGAAAATTTTGGTTTTGGCGGACAGAATGGTGCACTCATCGTGAAACGGTTTAAAGATGTTTAAGGCTGCTGTTGTCTCCGTGCCATGGCAGATAGTTGTTTTATGAAAGCACATAGTATGGATGCGGACATTGTCATTAATACAGGACTCCCAGGTTTCATCATGCTTGACAGGGTTCTGGAAGTTAACGCTTCCCGCATAGTTGGCACAAGAATTTTCAGCAATGTGCCGGCCCATCTGCTTCTGGAGTCCCTTGCGCAGATTGGCGCGTTCCACATCCGCTATATGACCGGCTATTCCCGGCATGTCTTTCTTATAAAAATCGTGAGTTGCTCCATCCCTTTAAGGATAGCCATGGAGGGCGAATATGTATTATCCGGAAAGCTGCTCGGACGGACCGGCTTGTCCTTTCGCTCTTTTGTGAAGGCGGAGAGTGACAAAGAAACGGCCGCGGAGGCGGAGCTTTTATACGCAGCAGTTAATTACGATCATAATTTCAAAGAAGACGTCTTGCGCGACCATTATATAAAGGTATTTTCATGTTTGCAGAAAGATTTTTGAGCCGGCTGATGCTTCAGCAGCAGGCAGGCCTGTACCGTGAACCGCCGGAAGTGAAAAGCAGAGACGGGAAATACCTCAGCATCGAAGGAAGGAATGTCTTGAATTTTGCCTCAAATGACTACCTGGGACTTGGCGTTTCCGAGGAACTGCGACAGAGGGCGGCGAGAAACTTCGAGAAGTACGGAACGTCATCTTCATCGTCGCGTCTGGTGTCAGGAAATTACGCTGTAATAAATGAAGCGGAAAAAGAATACGCGTCATATTTCGGCTATGGCGATGCCATATTTTTCCCGAGCGGCTACCAGGCTAACCTGGGCATTCTTTCCACCATTCTTGAACCGGGAGATACAGTAATTTTTGACAAGCACATCCATGCGAGCTCTGTAAAGGGGATGTCGATGAGCGGGGCAAGATTTCTGGGATACAACCATAATTCCATGTCCCACCTTGGCAGGAGACTCGAAGTGTGCGGGGGCCAGCAGGTTGCGGTCCTGACGGAGTCCCTCTTCAGTATGGATGGGGATCTTCTGGATGTTAATGGTCTGGAAAAATTGAAGGAGCGATGCCGGTTCCTGACAATCGTGGATGAAGCCCACGCCTTTGGCGTCATCGGTTCCGGAGGCCGCGGCATAGCATGTCCCGTAGCCGATATCGCTGTTGGAACCTTTGGGAAGGCTCTTGGCCTTTTTGGCGCCTTCGTGCTTCTTCCTTTCGGATTTAAAGAATACCTATTCAACTTTTCTTCTCCCCTGATTTATACCACGACCCTTCCTGAGGCTCATGCCGCTACTGCAATAGATATTCTCGAAATTGTTGAGCGCAGTGAAGACAGGAGAAACCACCTGAGAGACGTCAGTCAATTTCTTAAGGAGGGCTTGCGTCTTGGGGGCTTTCGGGTTACCGGGAATGCTCACATTCTCGCCCTTGAGATCGGTGATGAGGCCAAGGCGGCAAATATGGCCCGGAAACTTCTACAAAAAAATATATTTGTCCTCCCAGCCCGATATCCTACAGTTCCTCTTCATCGCTCCATATTGAGAATAAGTATAACGGCGCTTCATGATGAGGACGATGTCAAGACATTTATTAACTGTGTAAAGGAAGCAAGTGGAGAGCTTAAATAAAAAAATTGAAAATCTGTTTGTTGTGGGAACCGATACAGGGGTCGGGAAAACTGTGCTAGCTCTTCTTATGATGCAATTCTTTTTTGCCAAGGGATACAGCCCCTTTTATCTAAAGCCCGTGCAGACTGGTTGCAAGGACGCAAATGATGCTGACAGTGATGCATGTTTCATTTACCGGCATGTCGAGCCTTTGATGGACAAAGAACCTGCTGAGTCAGTAATCTACTGCCTTAAGAATCCCAAGGCCCCCCTGTATGCCGCGAGGAATGAGGGAAAGTCCATAGACCTGGCGAAGATAGAGAACTTCGTATCCAAGAAGGCCAAGGCACACTCCCCCCTTATTCTCGAAGGTGCAGGCGGTGTTTTGGTTCCAGTAGCAGGAAAGAAACTTGTAGTTGACATTATCAGCTTAGTAAATGCAACTCCAGTCATTGCCGCAAGAGCCGGTCTCGGGACAATTAACCATACTCTCCTTACGATCGAAGCCATGAAGAAGAGAGGACTCAAGCCTCTCGGGATTGTCTTTATTGATGCCGGAGAAATAGAGACGCCGCCCCGGATGATTAAGGAAAACAAATCTGCCATTGAGGAGATTTCCGGCATAGGTGTGGCCGGTCTCGTAGGCAGAATCCATGATTTTTCGCGACCGCCGCTTGACTGCTACAAACCGTTAGCAAAAATGTTTGGTTGATTGGGGTTGTTCCTGGATAGTTCTACGTATGTACCAAAATATCTCTTGACATCACTCAATTAATGATGTAGCCGACATCTCGTTATGTATGACTAGCAGTCACATAACGACCGCTATTTATCCTGTAAGATAGCTCCGTTTTATCTCCTAATTATTGATGTTCAAGTGCGGGAGACATTTTTTGTCTAAGAACTTGTTTTGTGGCAGGAACAGCTACTGTTTCCTTGCATTTTAATATTTAAATAATTTTAATATTATTTATTAATCTTTTAATATTGATATTTATCCATTGTATGGTGTAGAGTGCGTAGCTCAGATTAAAAGCCTGACTACCATCATTTCCGCCTGCTGAAAGGTCCACAATCGCCGAGAAAAGGCGGATTCCGTTTATGCAAAGGCTGCGCGGAATATAGTATCAAGAAACTAGAATTTTAATGCCAACATGAAAGATATAGAAAAGGGAGGTTATTCATAGACATGGGAGATACAGAAAAGATTGAATTGAAGGAAGTTTATCCCGTTCCTGATTGGGCGCGCAAGCAAGCGTACATTAAGAGCAGGGCCGAGTACGAGAAACTATGGAAGCGTTCCGTCGAAGCCCCTGACGCTTTCTGGGCAGAGATTGCAACGGAGTATGTCGACTGGTTCAAGAAATGGGACAAGAAGGTGGAAGACTACAACTTTGATATACAAAAAGGACCCGTTTACGTGAAGTACTTTGAGGGCGGCAAGCTCAATGTCTCTTACAACTGTCTAGACAGACAGCTCAAGACTCGTGGGAACAAGATTGCCATCCAGTGGGAAGGCAATGAACCAACCGAAGACAAGGCTTACACGTACAGGGAGCTGTATACCGAAGTCTGCAAGTTTGCCAATGCCCTGAAATCCCTAGGTGTGAAGAAGGGCGATCGTGTCTGCTTCTTTTTACCCATGATCCCCGAGCTTCCCATAGGTATGCTGGCATGCTCCAGGATTGGCGCTATCCACGGTGTAGTATTCGGAGGGTTCAGCGCCGAGTCCCTGCGCGACAGAATTCAGGATAGCGAAGCCAAGATACTGGTGACATGTGACGGGACATTTCGTGGTGCCAAGGCAGTTCCCCAGAAGAGCAGTGCCGACGAGGCATTGAAGACCTGTCCTTCCGTCGAGAAAACTATCGTAGTGAAAAGAGTGGGTGATAAGATTGCCTGTCAAATGAACGCTGGCAGGGATTTGTGGTGGCATGAGGTAATGGCAAAGGCGAGCGACAAGTGCGAACCCGAGTGGATGGATGCTGAAGACCCCCTCTTTATTCTGTACACGTCCGGCTCCACGGGAAAGCCTAAGGGCACTGTGCATACGACAGGCGGGTATTTGGTGTATGTGGCCTATACACACAAGATGATCTTTGACTACCATGAAAATGATATCTTCTGGTGCACAGCTGATATCGGCTGGGTAACCGGGCATAGTTACATTGTGTACGGTCCTCTATGCAACGGCGCTACGTCGGTGATGTTTGAGGGCGTGCCTAATTATCCTGATGTGAGCCGTTTCTGGAAGGTCTGTGAGAAGTATAAAGTGACCATTTTTTATACTGCTCCGACAGCCATCCGTGCAATTGCGAAGGAGGGGACCGATTGGGTTAAGAAGGCCGATCTATCCTCCCTGCGACTCTTAGGTACGGTGGGCGAGCCGATTAACCCCGAGGCGTGGCATTGGTACCACCACAATATCGGTCGTGACGAATTGCCCATTGTGGATACCTGGTGGCAGACCGAGACAGGAGGTATTCTCATTACGCCGCTTCCCGGCGCCATTGATCTCAAACCCGGTAAGGCTACAGTCCCCTTTATGGGAGTAGATCCAGCCATTATAGATGAGAGCGGCGCAGAGATCACTGCAACGGTTGCAAGCGGCCCCCTCTGTATCAAGAAGCCTTGGCCTGGGATCATGAGGAGGGTGTATGGGGACCCCATGAGGTTCCAGGAGACCTACTTTATACAGCGCCCCGGATTCTATTACACCGGTGATGGAGCCACCAGGGACGAAGATAGATATTATCAGCTCATGGGCCGGATCGACGACGTTATCAATGTTTCCGGGCACAGACTGGGGACGGCGGAAATTGAAAGCGCCCTCGTTGCTCATGAAAAGGTGGCCGAGGCCGCCGTTGTGGGCTATCCCCACGATATCAAGGGCCAGTCAATTTACGCATATGTAACGCTCAAGACAGGTGTGCAGAAATCTGACGACTTGAGGAAGGAACTTGTTGCGCACGTCAGGAAGCTCATTGGGCCGACTGCTACACCGGAAAAAATCCAGTGGGCCGATGGTTTACCGAAGACGAGAAGTGGCAAAATCATGAGGAGAATCCTTAGGAAGGTGGCTGCGAACGAGATCAGTGATCTGGGAGATACCACTACCCTGGCAGACCCTTCTGTCGTTGACGATATAGTGAAAAACAGGGTCCTATAGAAGAAAGGAGGAAGATGTGAATATCGTAGCATGTGTAAAGCAAGTGCCAGACACGGAAACCCTTATCAAGGTGAAGCCTGATGGATCAGGGATCGACGAAACTGGTGTCAAGTGGGTAATGAATCCCTATGATGAGTTTGGCGTTGAAGAAGCCCTGAGATTGAAGGAAAAGCTCGGTGGAGATGTTACTATCGTTTCTGTCGGTCCAGCGAGGGCATTGGAAACGATCAGAACAGCCCTTGCCATGGGAGCTGATAAGGGAATACATATAAATGATCCGGCCTTTGAAGGTGCTGACGCCTATAATACAGCCGCTGCTCTTGCCGCGGCAATCAAGGGTATTCCATACGACATTATCTTTTGCGGACAGCGGGCCATCGATGACGATGCGGGCCAGATAGGTTCCGTCCTTGCAGAATTATTGGGTATCCCTCAGGTAACTTTTGTTACGAAGCTCGACGTCGAAGGAGCCTCCATAAAGGTCATAAGACCAATTGAAGGGGCCCAGCTTCTGATTCAAAGTTCCCTGCCATGTGTAGTTACCGCGCAGAAAGGACTGAACGAGCCGCGCTACGCATCGCTTCCTGGAATAATGAAGGCAAAGAAGAAACCTGTCGATATCAAGGATGCTGCAGGGTTGGGAATAACTGTCGCCCCGAAGGCAAAAGTTGCGAAGACTTTACCCCCTCCTGCCAGACCTCCCGGAAAGATTATCTGCGGCGAGGAACCGGCGGAAAAGGCCAGAGAACTGGCGAAACTGCTCAGAGAAGAAGCGAAGGTTATCTGATAGCTTGCGTACTTAGCTTTCTTAATAATCTCTATATATGGAGGAAAGTAAAATGGCAAAAGGTGTATGGATCGTTGCGGAGCAGAGATATGGTGCTTACCGCA
>DASRZZ010000010.1:0-8926 GCA_035685925.1 Syntrophales bacterium
GCTGTTGCAAGGGCCTGACCCCCAGCTCCATTCAGAGCCCCACGCATTTTCAGCAGGAGGTCATCATAAAACATGATATTACGCAGGCCTTTCCGGGCGGAAATTTCTCTTCTGGCAGTCAGGATCATTTCTGTCTTGAGAAACAAAAGATGTCTTTCCATGAGATCTATAACCGCACGGGCCGCGGCAAGAACGTCCCCGCATACGGCAAAAAATTCATGACGCGGCTGTGCCGCTCCCTTTTTCGTTGATGTGCTGATTCGTTCCTGCGTGAATTTTTCAAACACTCCAAACAGCGTGGGGTGCTGCTTGTCGCAAGCAAGAAATTCTTGCATGGCCTCAATCATGGCAGCTATTCTGCCGCCATAAACATTGGCCTTGAGACTTTGGCTTTTAAGCTTCTCAGTGATCTCTTCCCGTGAAGTTGTCCAGATCTCCCGAAGTCCGTTGACTTTCTCTTCGAAAACCGCAAGCGAGTCGGCGATTGCGCCGATGCCCGGAGGGTCAGCTTCGGGAACAATCCTGACATCAGGGTTCATGGCGTTATTGTCCAGTAATCTGAGAAAATATCCCGGACTGAAGCCCCGATTCATGGCATATTCGACAAGCTCCGGAATTGAATCATAGAAATGAATTCTCCAGAAGTCCTCCACTATCTCTTTCCTCAAATCTTCCTGGTTTGTCACGATTTCCACATCAAAGAGGGCGCCGCTCTCGAAGGCATTTTCATAGAGCATTCTCTGGCAGAAGCCGTGAATCGTAAAGATTGCGGCCTCATCAAAATCCCTGATTGCTGCGGTGAGCCTCTCAACGGCCATCTGCCGATCAACTGCATGCTGATATTTTTCCAGAAGCCCTTTCAAGAAAGCTTCATCACACTGCCCTCTCGCAAATGAATCCAGGGCATCCTTCAGTTTTCTCCGAATCCGGTCCTTCAACTCCTCTGTAGCCGCGACGGTAAAGGTAACCACGAGGATCTCTTTAACAGGCAGCCCTTTTTCCACTACGAGGCGGACAAAAAGGCATGTTACGGCGTAGGTTTTCCCCGTACCTGCCGCGGCCTCAATAAGGTTCCTTCCATCAAGGGGACTGTTAATAGGATCAAATTGTTTCATGCGTCCAAACACGTCCTGTTTGCTGTCATCAGTTAGGATTGCAGATCTTTTTGCTGCGTTATAAGCGGCGTAAAAATTTTTTCTGCAATCCCTTGAAACTCTTTGTCAAGGGGGTCCACACTACGGAAGCAAAGTCCAAAATACGGATCCTCGCATTCGCCCGGCCTTCCACCGAAATCGCTCCCCTCCCAAATCTTCCTTGCCTCCTCTCTTCCTGCATCCTTCGATTTTCCCTTTATGAGAACCGCTTGCGCGTACGCCCATGAACTGTCCGGAAAAAATTTGAGCGGTTGGGATAGGCCTACCCGATACGTCTTGAGCAATATTTCAAGTATTCCCTTCGCATCTTCCACCGGCGTGTATTCCCACGATTCGCTCTTCCCGAACAGATAGCTCCGGACCGGGTAGCCGTTTCTTCTAACGGCGTTAATCACGAGGTGCCGCAACCATGCCTGCAAGAAGTCACTTGCCTTCAGTCGCGCGTACCGAAAATGGGTTACACCTCCTGGATGGATGGAATCGACACGGCCCGTCAACACTAACCCAGAAATCTCCATGGTGATATCCATTGGAGACAGTCTCTCTGTATTTATATATGGGCGAATACCATTGACAAATACGGTTACATCGCGAGCCACACTCTCATAGTCACAAGAACCAACTGTGCCGTAGGGAAGCTGCCCCGAGGCTTTTGCGACCGCAAAGTAGTCGTATAGGTTCAATCCTGCAAGGGCCTTCTGCACGAGAGTCTGTTCAAGAACGTATTTTTCGAGACCCGTAAGTTCAAATAATTCCTGTTCCCGAAGTCGTTCTGCTTCGTCATCAAACGTCACGCCAAGACGTTTCTGTAGAATGAATCTCGCCGGATTCGCAAAAAAATTTACGAGATCATTTAAATCAACGGCTTGCCATTCGTCTCCCGGTTCAGAAAGCGCGCCGTCTATAAAAATAGAAGGAGGTGTACTCGGATTCACGAGACTGCGCGCGCCTCCGCAATCCTCCTCAGAATAACTGAACAGTCTCGAATCGCCCTTGAAGTATTGGGGGTTGAAAGCCTGTAGGCGATGCTTTGTTACCACATGCAGAGATATGTCCTCCCCGCAGATCTCAAAGCCCTGTTTGATGTAATCCAGAAGCTCACTTACAAGCACCGATGGAGGCAGCGGACTATTATCCTCGCTGCTCTGGCCGATATAGCTTATGTACAACTTCTCCCTGGCCGACAGAATGGCTTCCAAAAAGAGAAAGCGATCATCATTACGCCGCGATGGATCGCCCGGCCGAGGCGATTTCAACATCAGGTCAAACCCCACTGACCTTGACTGGCGAGGAAAGCTGTTGTTATTCATACCCAGAAGGCATATGATCTTAAAGGGAATGCTCCGCATGGGCAGCATGGCACAAAACGTCATGCCACCCGTCAGGAAACCCGATCCAAGCGTTTCTTCCGCAAAGACTTGTCTCAAGTAATACTTCACTACATCGATCCCTATCGCTTCGCAAAAACCTGCAGTGACCTGCATGATTTCCAGGGACCTGAGTTTCTGTCTGAAAACGTGGAGCCCTCTTTCAGATTCCATGTCATTATCAACTTGAAAGAATTTATCCAAGATGCAAATCAACATCGGCGACCAATCACTGATAGTCATCGCGCGGCCCAGATCGCTTGCCTGCCTAAACAGTTCATCTGTGAAAGCCAGAAACCGGCCCAGGACTGCAGCCCCACCTCCCTCAATGTTATCATAAGGCAGGACCCCTTCAAAAAGCAGATTGTCCTTTTGGGCCATCGCGTAACCCAATAGCAGTTGCTCCAGTCCAGCCTTCCACGTATTTTCCGGAATACCTGGTAGTCCCATGTTCCGGCGATCGTTTTCGTCACGACCCCAGTATATCCGTGCATCTGCAACCCACCATCTAATCACCGCCACATCCTTCTCTGAGAAATCAAACTTCCTCTTGACATGGGACGCTTCAAGGATGGAAATAATCCGGGAGACTTCAAACCGGCTTCCGTAGAGGTCTAAAATCTCGAAGAAAGTATCGGTAATCTCGACTTCTGTTTTCACACTGATATCGGCTATGCTGAAGGGAATGCGCTGTTTCTCGTCTGATTCCGTCATTACAGTAATATCAAAGACGGCCCGTATGAAAGGTGCATATGCCTCAATATCCGGTGTCATTACCAGGACATCCTTGGGCATTAGCGAGGGATCTTCTTCGAACATGGCCAGAAGATTGTCATGGAGAACCTCGACCTCCCGCATTTTGCTGTGACAAGAATGAATTTGTATCGACGAGTCGTCTTCGGAGATACTCAACCGTTCATCACCTGTTCCGCCCCTGTCCCGCAAATTGAGTATGTCCGATTGTACCGCCGAAAGAATGTTTTTCTCGCCTCCATCATCAAAGGAATCGTAAAATTCAGCTCTAAAATCAGACATGCAGCTAAAAAATTCTCTTCCAAGGGTACCCAGCGATGAGAGCAGGCTGTTGCCCTTTTCCAGATACAATGCCTCCTTCGTAGGGATCGTCCACCCGGTCTTTTCCCTCACCCTCAACAGTTCTCGTCTCATTTCCCTATCGGAGCGGATATCAAGCCAGAACTCTTGAGACGGGCTCATAAGGAAAAAATTAACTTCCATCGAGTTAGCAAGTGCATGAATAATGTCCAAATGAAAGCGCGGCAGCGACGATATACCGAAGACGGAAAATCTTAGAGGCAAATTATTCATGGAATTATGTTCATAACGCATTTTTTTGAGAAGGATATCCCTGAGTCTCGCAGGGTGATAAGAACAATCTCCCTTCATCAATGCACGCCATAAGTCTGCCTGCCACTTCTCGTCTTTCTGGCCCGTCATTCCCTCCTCCCAGGATAGTACCATCTCGGGCCGAAATATCATATACTGATCAAAGACATGCGCTATGCGCTCGGCAAGCTGGAAGCTCTTCAGGTTAAACAGCGATGCATCGTCATCCAGATAGACATCGATCGCCTCAAATCCGGGGTTCTTGACAAATGATGGAAGTAATCCCATGATTTCCCACGTCATCGTGTCGGTGTCATTGACTCGATTCCCATGAAAATCCGCTATTGCAGCGGACATAACGTGCAACACAAATGCGTTCGGAAAGGTAAAGGAGATATTTGCTGCGATGCCGAGATGATGAGCCAGCTGCATGGATATCCAGCGCTCCATCCCCCGGCTCTGAACAATAATCACCTCTTTATCCAAAGGCGAAGAAAGAGGTCTCTTGAGAACCTCACTCAGCTTCTCTGCCAGAGTTTCTAATCTGTTGCTGGTAAATATCTTCAGACCCACGCGAATTTCCCGCTTACCCTTGCGTATATTAGAATATAGTTCAATCCATATCCGGACTATGGTCCAGTTCCTGAAGCCATGCCTCGTTTTCCGGTAACCGCTCCAGAACCTTCGTCGCAATCGCCAGAAACGATAGGCCGCGGGCCTGTTGAGCTCACCAGTTCTTCCAACCCGAAAGCCCCGCCACTGTCTGTAAAATGAATGATGCCTTTCAGAGGTATGAGAGAAATCTTTTCCAATGAAAAAACTCTTTGTATTTGATAAACTTTTTGAAGAATTGTTTTGACGGTCTGAAGTATAAAAAAAGAGGTTCCGAGTGTCAATCTGTTTTACGATGCAGAAAAAAAACGTCCTCATAACAGGTTCTCCAGGCATCGGCAAAACGGCTCTCATCAAGAGGATCTCCCATAATTTACACTATCTTGCTCTTGCCGGTTTTTACACCGAGGAGATACGAGACAAAGGAATTCGCAAGGGCTTTTCCTTAGTGAGCCTTGACGGTACGAGAGCGATGCTTTCCCATGTTGATATCGCGAGTCGTTACAGGGTTGGCAAATATGGAGTGGATGTTGCGGCATTTAACGATTTTCTCGACCATATCGCTTTTTTTAATCCGGCCGTTGGAGGGATTATAATTGACGAAATAGGTAAGATGGAATGTATTTCCGATAAATTTAACGAATTATTGAAGAGAATACTGGACCAGGAACGGACCGTCATTGCCACCATTTCAGGCAAGGGCGAAGGTATTATAGAAGAAATTAAGAAAAGGCCCGACGTGAAACTTTTTTTGATGACGCAGGACAATAGAAATTCATTGTTGCCGGAAATCTTAAACCTCATTCACTCATAAAATACATATACACTGCTGAAGGCATTGGCTAAGTGTGGGGGAATTGAAGCTCTCCGCACTATACTGTGGAGAATTTTCGATCCTCAAGGAATAAGAATGTTCTCCATTGGCTCGCTAACGGATTCATTCCTCCATAGTGTTGCTCAGCGGAATACTGTAAAGCCTTCTCACCACCTCGTCAAAGTAGTCAGGCAGGTAACGGTTCCACAGCTTGATCGGCAACTCGTCCAGCTCATGCTGCGGTGAATAAGGAAAGACAAAAAGATACTCCATGAGGTACTCTACATTTTTTGCGAGATGCCCGTTGTACGGCTGCCGCAAGCGCTGCTCGATGATACGGTCTTCGTGCATACATCTGCCTATTTCGCTCTCAAGCATTTCTCCATAATCGTAAACTATTATTTCCAGATATATGTGATCCTCCCCAGACCTGACGAATTCTGTGAACTCTTTATTGCAATCATCCGGCCTTGATCCTCTGATGGCCATGATGTTAATGATCTTCTCACTCAAAGGCTGACTAAGAATTTCTTCACATGGCGGACTGTAACGTATGAGGAGATTAGTGGCATTGTACTTCCCTCTGTGCCGCTCCTCTTCAACAATTTCGCATCCCTCCGTATTACGGAGTGCGCTCGACAACTCACCCTGCCTTGCATCATCGAGTATCACCTTCATACCCGCCACATCGTTGATTATCATCTCTTCAATATCATGAATCTCGCGTTTCTCTTTGAAATCTTCAAGCAATCGATTCTCAGCCTTGAGAAATTCTTCAATCATCTCGTCCTGTGATGTCGCCAGCTGATCCCTGGGAATGCCAAGCAATCGAGCACGATCATCTGCAAGCAGATCGGCGCGTTTCTTTATAGCATGGAAAATCCAGTCAATGATCCTCCGGGCAGATTTCTCCGCCATCCTGTGCACGCGCTTTTTTCTCATCGACCCAAGATATTCGTCTTTCGAGCAGCCTTTTCTAAAAAATAACATCGCATGGAAAGGAGTTTCCCTGTAAAAACGTTCCGGCGCGGCGTGGTATTCAGCAACTAATTGGTCTATCCGCGGGTTGTGATAAGGCGGATTGGCAACAATCATGTCCTTAAGGTCACCTTTTATATGGGCGGGCCTGCAGTACAGTTCACATTTATACAGTTCCTGAAGGACTTTTTTGGAAAAAATCTTCAGATACCTCGAAAGGTAAACATTATTGAAATGAACCAGGCGGGTAATCAAATCTGCATCGGTTGGATGCACGTCGCAGTACATCCATCTTCGTATTAAGTCTTTAAAATCATTTCGATGCAAAAAACTGTTAATAGTGATCATGATTTCTTTGCTCTGCGAGCCTCTTCCATGTGCTCCATAGCATCTCTCGGGGTCATTATCCGTATCCTTTCTACATTTACATAAATATCTATTTCGATGATAGAAGCCAATAAGACACGAGACAATAATATAGGTTCAAGTTAATATATAAAAAGGATAATCACAACGCATTTTTCCCTTTCGCCAACGATTTATATAGTTTAAAATTGCGGTAATTTGTGAGGGAAGTGTGATGAATATAAGAAAGCGCCTTATCGTTTTGTCGGGCCCATCATGTGCCGGGAAATCGCCTCTGCTCAAAGCCGTAAAGCGGATGCACCCGGAAATATCCTTCCGGATGCCCATACTATATACCAGTCGGCCAGCCAGATCTATAGAAACGGAAGGCGCCGATTACTATTTTCGTTCCCAGAAGGAAATAAGATCCTTTCCGCGTGAGCGTTTTATTGTAGGTCAAGTACGAAATATCTGGCAGGCCGTCGACTTAATCCAAATGCAAGGGCTATTTGTCGACAGCAACCTGATTATTGTCGAAATATACCCCACCCTCGGCAAACTGCTTTTACATCATCCACTGATAACGCAGCTAACTGCTGGCTTTGAGGTCTATACGGTCTTTATCAATCCCGCATCTGAAGACGAAATTCATGCACTCCAGATTAACATGGGCTTTACTTCGCCAGAGGAAACTGCAGCCTCGATCATGCTGCCCAAGCTTATCGGCCGCACGCAGCAGCAGGGAAAACTCCTTACGCCGGAGGCATTGAAGGATCTTGAAATACGGGCATCTACGGCCTACGAAGAGATGAAAATGGGTGAGACTTATACCCATCACATTGTCAACCATGACGGCGAAGATTCGAATAACTGGCGCTACACGCCCCCACTGGGTGATGCAGGCGTGACACTCAGGCTTTTCGTAGATATCATTCGCAAATAGGAATAATTCTCTGGATGGCCCCTCCCCACTGAGGGATCCCACAGACCGGCTTCATCAGCGTGCAGTTTGCTATCAGAGGATCAAGTCTCACAAATAACCCTTGACGCTCACAAGTAAAATCGTTACTTCTACCATAGCGTGGAAATGGCGTTGTCTTTGATACCTTACCAAGGCAAGGCGCATAGGACGCAGGATGTTCACAAACTTTTAGCCACGCATTTGGATAGCTTGCCCTGCCGTTTCTCCTGTGGATAAATCGGGGTGTGGAGATAATACCACAAACGACCCTTTACTCACGTGTAAGCGGGTGTCCGCTTGCTGTTTCCGAAAGAGGTTAATCAAATAAAAAAATGAGCCTATTCGTCCTAAGCGATAAGGGAAGTGATGCGTGTCGCCTTGGTTTGCTGCAACTCATGAAGAGATGGAGAGATGGAAGCGTAAAAAAATGCTGCACCCGATAGAAGATTCAACGACTCTATGGGCGGTAGAGATCGTAGCATTCTCTGTAGACTGGAGTATATTGTCCAACTGCCAACTGGAGGGAAATTGCTGTTCCTATACAACCTACGAAGACATGCCCATGATATGCAGGAAGTTCCTACCGGAGTCATCCGAACTATGTTCACATTTCAAAAGATCAAAATAAGACGTTCGAGGTGAAATTCCTATGAATATATTCATCTGGCGGCACAGCAAGAAATTCTCCAGTTGGTCGATGTTTGATGAGCCGCACATTTATGAAGATAACTATATGCAGGCTGAGGTCGTCGTACTGGCCAACTCCAGAGACGAAGCCCTGGACCTCTTGAGTAAGCAAGCTAAGTGGAATATTGAGGAATTAAAGAGGATACAACCAATCACAGTCCCCTTGGACCGGCCCTGCATTGTAAGCAAACTGATCTCCTTTGGCTAACTCAGCTGCTGTTGATTTGTATTATCTATTATGATAACGTCGCTACAGTATTTAACTGACTTAGAAATACGGCTTGAATTATTGCCTTGTAATTCTATCTCAGAGATTACAATCACGTTCCTATGAAAATTCTACTTGTCTCTACGGCCGAGATAGCCACAAGCTTCATACCAGAAATGAAGAATACACCGATATTAAGTGTCCGCACAAGCTTTCAATATCTCAGCAAAAGCTCTATTTTCTGCGGTCCGTATGGCAATCGATGAGCTAATGAGTGAAAACTCTCGCCAGATTGAACTATGCCGTGATAGGACGGAAGGGAGCAGCGCTGCTTGCAGGCAACATAGGAAGCGGGAAGAGCCTCTTGAGCAAGGTGTTCATCCGCCAGCTCCCTGAAAAAGATTTTGATATTAGCGTGATAACAAATCCGACCCACGCAATCGCAGCACATGCCCA
>DASRZZ010000011.1:0-6567 GCA_035685925.1 Syntrophales bacterium
GCAGGAAAATCTGCGTATCAACAAATCTCGCTACGATGAGGGCGTGGGCACGGCAACTGAGGTTCTTGATGCCGTTACCCTGCTGACTACCGCGGAGGCAAATTATGTCCGGTCCGTTTACGATTACAGAAAGGCCGAGGCAGCTACCCACTATGCCGCGGGCGAAGACCTGCTCCAGGTTTACAAATGACGTTCCCCTTTAAACAGACTGTCAGAAGTCAGAACCGTAAGAAGTTGTGGGAAGTATTTTTGGATTGACCTACTTATTTAGAATGGCCTTCCTGATTGCATCACCCATTTCTTGCGTTTTGTTTACCCCGCCCATGTCAGCGGTCCTCACCTTTCCCATGGCCAGGGTTTTCACAATCGCACTCTGTAAATCCAGCGCCGCTTCTTCCTCTCCCAGATGATCCAGCATCATCCGAATTGATTCAATTGCTGCAATAGGATTGACTCTCGCCTTTCCTGCATATTTCGGGGCTGAGCCGTGAATAGGTTCAAACATGGATGGATAGATTCTTTCCGGATTGATGTTTCCACCGGCGGCAAACCCCATCCCTCCCTGAAGCATGGCTCCGAGGTCGGTGATAATGTCACCGAAAAGATTGGAAGCGACGATCACGTCGAAGCATTCTGGATTCTTTACAAACCACATAGTCAGGGCGTCCACCAGTGCCACGTCGGTCTTTACGTCCGGGTATTCTGCGGCCACTTTCTTAAATACTGAATCCCAAAAAACCATGGAATAGTTGAGGGCATTGGATTTCGTGCAGTTGGTTACCATACCAACGGGGACTTTATCGCCAAACTTCTTGCGCTTTCTGGCCAGCTCAAAGGCATACCGAATAGCCCTCTCACACCCTTTCTGGGTGAAGATACCGGTCTGAATGGCAAAGGCATCGGGAGTGCCCAGCTTGTAAAACCCTCCCGCCGCCGAATATTCTCCTTCCGTATTCTCGCGGATGACCACCATATCAACGGTATCCGGTTTGGCAGTTCTCACCGGCGATTCAACCCCGGGATAGAGTTTGATAGGCCGCAGATTTATGTATTGATCGAAGCCTTTTCGAATTGCAAGAAGCATGGTAAGCGATATATGGTCAGGAACCTTGTTGGCATCACCGATACAGCCTAGAAAGATTCCATCAAATTCCTGCAATATCTCAAGGGCATTTACGGGCATCATGATTCCATTTTTCAAATAATAGTCGCACCCCCAATCAAAATCCTTCATTTTTACCCTGATGCCATATTTATGGGCAACTGTCTTTAGGGTTTTGGCAGCTTCGGATGCCACCTCAGTTCCAACCCCATCCCCCGGAACCATTGCAATTCGATAGGACGACATATAATTCCCTTTCAATCTGAATTATTCATTCCCTTGTCGGTCAGGTCAGCTCATTACGCACGACTTTACAATACCGACTGTCTTCTCCATCAATATCACGACATGATAGCAAGCAGATACGGCGCACCAACGGCTAAGAGCGCAACGAGGAAAATCAGGCCGAAAATGAGTCCGAGGGTCCAGAAATCCCTGCGGTTGACGTAACCACTCCCAAAATAGACTGGGCTGGGACCGGTGGCATAAGGAGAGATGACACCCATAATCCCCAGGCTGTAACAGAGAAGAAGGGCAAAAACCTTGACGGGAATGCCCGGCACTAGTGCGCCCGCCGCCAACATGACAGGCAGCACTGCAGTTACATGCGCGGTGATGCTTGCAAACATGTAGTGAACTACAAAAAATATTGCAACAAGGCTAATCATAATAACAACTGGTGACATGCCCACCAGTACCGCCGATGTGCTCTTGGCGAACCACGTCACAAACCCCACCTTGTTAAGGCCGTCTGCCAGGGCCACGAGTGTGGCGAACCAAACAAGGACGTTCCACGCCGCTTTGTTGCTCAGGATATCGTCCCACTTCACAATGCCTGTAATCACCATCAAAGATATGACCACTCCAGCAGCAGTCGTAGCATCCACAACTCTTCCTCCGAATATCCACAGAATCAGGGCAAGAGTGGCCAGCAGTGCCATCACAAGTTCCTTGCGGGTGAACTTACCTATCTTGCCCAGCTCCTGAGAGGCCCATGATTGGACATCCGCGCTGGATTTTATTTCCGGCGGGTAAATCTTGTAAATGAGATACGGCAGAACAGAGAAGAGAATGACACCAACAGGCAGGAATCCGATGAACCATTCCGTCCAGGAAATACTTATTTTCACCGTCTTATTAACCAATTCAAGTGCGAGCAGGTTCGGAGCCAAAGACGTGATAAACATAGAACTGGTCACACACGTAGTCGCCAAAGCGGTCCACATAATGTATGCCCCGATCTTGCGGCTCGTCTCGCCCGGAGCGGAGCCGTAAAGACCTGGGATGTTGCGGATGATGGGGAAGATCGTGCCGCCGCTACGTGCGGTGTTCGAAGGTGTAAACGGGGCGATAATCAGGTCAGAAAAGGCTATCGCATACCCTAAACCCAGGGTGCTCTTACCCAAAAGATTCACCAATACCAAGGCAATGCGTCTGCCAAGTCCTGTCTTCTCATAGCCTAAGGCAAACATGAATGCCCCGAATATGAGCCAGACCGTCGTATTGGAAAAACCTGATAATGCCCACCGGATTGAATCAGAGGGCTTCGGTCCTGCAAGTCCCAGAACTGCGACCAGGAAGACACCTATAAACCCTATTGCGGCAGCTGGAATAGGTTCCAGAATCAGAGCAAGAATAACCGCACTGAAGATGGCAAAATATTGCCAGGCAGTCACAGTCAGCCCCTGCGGCACAGGGAGTAATGCGATGATGATTCCCAAAATCACCGGTATGAGAGATTTCCAGATCAGCGATTTCATTTTGGCCTCCTTATATTGACGACTTTCAGGGATTTGTTGAGTTCAGTCTGCTTATTTTGATTAGCGCTAATCTTTCGACGCGGGGCAATTTTATAACAATGAGAACGTTGATTCAACTGGGCATTTCAGGTCGACTAATTCTACGATGTTTCTGACAGGGTCTTTTACCGTTTCAATGCGCGCAACCTTCATCCCATATGCCTGCCGCATTTGCTTCCACATATTCCTAAGGCTATTGGGCTTCAAATCTCATTGCCTTCTCGCCCAGACGTGGCTGCCTCGTATGCGGTCGCTGTTCGTAAGGCCGGAACTTTGCCTACAGCTTCCTTCAGATCCCCGGCCCCCCATGACACCCTTGCTGTTCCGCTAACGGTTCCCGCCATAACGGTCCATAGAAGACTTTCACCTCTAAGTCGTTCCCTTGCGCACCACGCTCACCCGGAAAGCGCTTGCGCGCCGCGCCATGCCTGGCATACAACAAGGGAGGGTGGGGATCAGTTCCCACCCTCCCTCGTCTTATCATCTATAACTATACCTTGCGGCTCTTCCTATGATGACTAAAAAATCATTTCACGGCATCTTTCAATGCCTTGCCCGCCGTAAACTTCGCGACCTTCTTAGCGGCAATCTTGATCGGCTTACCCGTCTGAGGATTTCTCCCTGTTCTGGCAGCCCTCTTAGAAACGGAGAAAGTGCCAAACCCAACGAGGGTAACCTTGCCTCCCTTCTTCAACCCTTTCTTGATTGCATCAAGGACGGCATTCACTACATTGGCTGCCTCTGCCTTGCTGCAGGTAGTTTTTGCAACTACATTGACGAGATCTTCTTTATTCATGCTTCATCCTCCCTTATTATTATTGTAGCTCCGCTATAGGCGGTAACGTCGATCCATCGGGATCGATAGGACCTTTTATGGATGCATATATAAAATTTATGCGTTAAAAAAGCAACATTAAATCGCATCTAATCCAACATTTTTTTGAACGAACATAAGAGAGATCGCAGTCGACTCCAACCATAGAAGACCGGCCGTCGGCGTACCACATCTGCCCCCTTTCCAATTTATCGCAACAAAAGGTTCAGACACGGGCCGCACTTCCTGATGGATCTCCCCGGCACAACAAGCAGCTGCGTTTTGCATCCCCGGTCTATTCGCCTATCTGAGGCGGCACTATTTTTTCAGCTTTGTAATTTTCGCGCCTTCTATGGTTACGCCTGCCATGAGCCCCTTCTGACCAACTACAAACCCGACAATGGGTTGATTCGTTTTAGTCGTGTCCACAGAACCCTCGGCACCTACATTGACCACTGTCACCATCCCATCGACACCGGCTTGCCAGTTGTCACTGTTACGGAACTTCTGCAGGGCTGCCTCATCTATGAATATTAGAATGATGTCTTTTAGCTGGGCCCCTATCTGAAAGCCGACAGAAGCAGCTGCGATGTTGTAGTAGTCAACCGTCTTCCCGCCGATTCTCAAGGCGCCTTCGCCAAATTGGCCACCGAAGATAAAGCCAGCCTGCACGACGTTAGGAATAACAAGGACGCCCTTAGCGGCTTTAAGATACTCCTGCGCACCGTTCACCTCTCTCCCAAAACGATCGAGAGCCACATCAACGCTGACATCAATCTCCTTGGCCGTTGCAGCAAGACAAGCCTTTGCCGGAAGGAAACCTTCAATTAATAATATAAAAATGGCTAACATGATACTGCCGCTCATTCTCACCTTCATTTCTCATCCTCCTTTTCTTATCTTACAAAATAGGTGCGCCCACTTTTTATACCGGGTTAATCTTATTCCTCTTTTGGCCTTTATGCAATTCATAAAAAGCCTGATTGCATGCTCTAAATGCCCTAATGCCTGCGAGTTCTCTAAAATAAAATGAACAGATTGAGCCGCGTGAAGAATAGCATGGCGCAACTTTAGCTTGAAATTTGCCGCTCATAATGGCAGTAGGTCGGAAATTCATTAAGATCGCTCGCTTGTCACCATCAGTAACATGAAATATTTAGCTATGGATAACGAGAAGAAGATTGTCCTATTTACCTTTACGGCACACTTCCTGTTTCATTTTTACGAACTCACCTTTCCGGCATTGGCAATCCCGCTTGTCTTTTCATTAAACATGAATCTTGAAAATGTTCTGAAGCTGGGTTTCCCCATGTACCTCTGCTTTGGACTTTTCTCCCTACCCTGGGGCATTTTTGCCGATCGATTTGGCAATCGTATCGCCCTTATCATGTGCTTCTTCGGAACCGGCATCGGCTCAATTATGACGGTTCTAGCTAAATCTCCGTTGCAAATCATGTTGTCCCTGGGAGTAATCGGCGCATTTGCCGGCATCTGCCATCCCGCGGGTATGGGGCTCATCTCCCTAGGTGTGAAAAACCGGGGGATTGCCTTAGGGATCAACGCTATTGCCGGAAGCGTCGGACTTACAGCGGCTCCCTTTATGGCGGGCCTCCTTAACTGGATAGCGGGCTGGAAAGCTGCATACCTCGCCGCTGCTGTATTTGCACTCTCCTGCGGCATCGCAATGTTGTTTTCCCGGATTGACGAAACCCCTCTCGTCCATGAACACGAAAAGCGCCATACCTTCAAGAAAGGCCATGGAGCTTATCTGCCGTCCATCATCCTTTTTTTCTCGATTGTAACCCTGGGAGGCCTTGCCTATCGCGTCAACATCGTTGTTCTACCCACGTACCTCGAATGGAAGGCATCCTTCCTTTCCGACCTGTTCCACTTCCAGGCGCCGGCGGCGATTACGATGGCTGCCGGCATGCTGACATCGATTATCTTTGTTGTCGGGATCGTGGGTCAACTCTTCGGTGGTAAGATGGCAGATCGCTGCGAACTGCGCCGGCTGTACCTCATATTCAACGCTATAAGCCTGCCCTTTGTGATCATGATGGCATATGGGACAGAACAGTTCCTTTTCGTTGCAGCTGCTGTCTATGTCTTTTTTGCGTTAGGCATCCAGCCTATTGAAAACAGTCTTATCGCCAAATTTACGCCCCAAGAGTGGCGCAGCACAGGCTATGGTTTTGCGTCCGTCTTAATTTTCGGGGTCGGCTCCCTCTCGATCTATCTGGTCGGTTGGGTGAAGGACACATGGCATCTCGGTTTCGTCTATATCTTCTCGGCCATCATGGTCATCATGATTGTAGCTGGAATCATGCTCCTGATGCGGATGACTAAGGATGTTTCTTTCAGAAACTTTTGACTAGTGCATGGTACATGCAAGAATATCTGGCCGATCATGATATAAGCTTCTTGATGCAATTGCTATTCTTCTGTTTTAGCCTTCTTCCCGGGGTTGCAGTCTGAAATGACACAGATACTATCTCTTAATGGAAAGAAACATGAATGACATCGATTATCAGGAGATCACAAAGTGGATCATCATCGTGATAGTCGTGGGTTTTCCGGGACAGTTCGGGAAATCATTCATCCCATACCTGATTAAGAGGGTAAGAAAAAAGGAAGCTCGTGCTGCTTCCGAAAAATCGGAAGTATCCGTCAGCCAGCCGGCAGAACCAGATCAGCGCAAGGCTATGATTGATACAACCGAGGCGCAGGGCAAGGCCGAAAAAAGGCCGCGACGGCACTCCCGAAGTTGAGGAAAAAAGAAAAGGATAGAACTGCCTGAACGCCCCCTTTCCCCAGATCTGGGCTTTATGCTTCCAGGCCATTGCCTGAGGATA
>DASRZZ010000012.1:0-9118 GCA_035685925.1 Syntrophales bacterium
CCTCAACACCGTACTCTTTGAGTTTATTAGCCACGTTTACTATCTGCCGTATTTCATAAACCAGACCGCTGCCGTCTTTAGCAATATCGAACCTCATAAACACCTCAATTCATTTCAAAAGATTCTAATTTTTAATATAATACAAATGATTTAAGATTTCCAATATTTTTTGGCGCTGAAACTCCTGAAATTTGTCATTCAAGACCGGAGATAATTCCCATCTTAATATAAATGGGACGAACTCCTTTTCTTATGTGCGGGAGTTTCATGACAAAGAAGATAGAGCCAATAATGCAGGACAGACCGCTCAGAATAAGGGTTTCGGGTGCGCCGATCCGGGACGCCAGTGTGCCTGAGAAGAGGTTTCCGAACGGCGCCATGCCGATGAGGGCCATCGTGTAAATGCTCATTAGACGGCCGCGCTTATCCTCTTCCACGATGCTCTGGAGAATTGTGTTGCCCGATGCTATCTGTACCATCATCCCGAATCCTGTAAGAAACATCATTGACAGAGAAACAATGAGAATTTTTGACAGGGAAAATGCAATTATTCCCACACCGAAAATAAAGGAAGCATATGCAATGATCCGTCCCAGCCCCAGAATCGACTTTCGCGATGCCAGATAGCCGGCGCCCGTGAGAGCGCCGACGCCCGATGCAGCCATGAGAAATCCCAGCGTGTGAGGTCCGCCGTGAAGAATATCCTTCGCAAATATGGGCATGAGAACAGCGTATGCCATGCCCATGAAACTCATCAATCCCAGTTGAAGAAGAATATAACGTGTCGGTGCAAATCCAAACGCATATGTATATCCCTCTTTCAAATCCTGCCAGAGACGAGACCTTGGGCCTACCTTTTTCCTTTCCGGAACCTTTATCGCAAGTAGGGCTATAATTATGCCAAGAAAACTAAGCCCATTAATAAGAAAGCAGACCCCTTCACCCAGGAGCCCGATCAGTATCCCTGCGATAGCCGGTCCAATGAGCCTCGCACCATTGAACATAAAAGAATTCAGGGCAATCGCATTCCCGAGGTCCTCCGCTTTATCCACTATTTGCACTATAAAGGACTGACGCGTGGGCATATCGAAAGCATTGATCACGCCAATAAAGATACTTAAAGCAATAATGTGCCAGACCTGTATCGCTCCATAAAGGGTAAGAAATGCAAGGATCAAGGCCTGGATCATGGAAAGCGTCTGGGTGGCAACCAGCATACGGTGGCGATTCCATCTGTCTGCATACACGCCGGCAATAGACGCAAGAAGGAAGACGGGAATCTGGCTGGAAAAACCTACGATGCCCAAGAGTAATGCTGAATTGGTAAGCCGGTAAACCAGCCAGCTCATGGCGATCTGCTGCATCCACGTTCCTATGAGGGAGACGCTTTGACCGCCGAAGAAAAGCCGGTAATTTTTGTGGTGCAACGCCCTAAGAATGAATTTGACAGCGATTTCTTCGCTTGGACCGGCTGCTCTCATCTTGCTCGATACATCACGTTGCTTCACATTATTAGACACGGCAATGCCACACTCTCAATCCCCTTACGCACAACAAATATTATAATGACAGCTCGTTGATCTCTATGGGCGGCCTCGCAATCGCTCTACAGCTCTACCAATGGAGACTGAATCTGACGGCAACAAATAATATCGTTGCAAGAATCATGGTGACGAACATCAGGCCGTTTGCCTGCAGTATATCATTCTGTCTAAGTGCTCTCACAGGATCTCCCAGGGTGGGTCTCGATGACGGTTCTCCGAAATAATAATTCAACCCACCAAGTTGAACATTCAGGGCGCCTGCCACAGCAGCCTCAGGGAGGCCTGAATTCGGGCTGGGGTGTTTGCTTCCATCCCTAAAAAGAATTCTGAGAGAATCCAGTGCACTTAGTTTCAGGATGACGGCAGCAACAGGAATTATCACGGCCGTGAGCCTAGCGGGAATATAATTGGCAAGATCATCCAGTTTTGCCGAAGCCCAGCCGAACTCTATGTATTGTTCATTCTTGTAGCCAAAAGTGGAATCAAGCGTGTTGATGGCCTTGTAAAGCATTGCACCTGCTGGTCCGGCAAGGAAGGCAAAAAATAAGGGCGCCGTCACTCCGTCCACAGTATTTTCCGCAATGCTTTCCACCGTTGCCCGGACAATGCCCGCCTCGTCAAGCACGTCCGTGTCCCTGCCCACCAGCAGAGAAACCTTTCCCCTGGCTTCTTCTATGTTTCCCATTTTCAATTCACGATAGACATTCAAACTGTGCCGCGAGAGATCCCTTGCAGCGAACGTCGTGTAGAGGACAACAATGGAAACAATATCGGCGACAAGAGGATGGAGCAGACCTGCGCTAAAGATGACGGCATACGTCACAAGAACAGTAACTATAAGGACAATCAAGACTGCCATCGCGCCTGCCGTTCGGGCATTTGCGAATATGTGTCTCAGCGGTATCTCCAGAGAGGAAGCGAAACGTCCTATCAGTTTTACCGGGTGGGGAAGCCATGGCGGGTCGCCTGCTAGGACGTCGAGAAGCATGGCGGCAAGAATCTGATATTCCAGTCTCATTTAAAATTTTTAGGCCAGGAGATTTAAATTTTTGAAAAATATCCCCAGAGACCCCCTACGAGTCAGTTTGCAATCTTCATTAAGACCACGGCTGCAATGGCCGGGATAATCTCCGTAAGTTCGCAAGCAGCACCCAAGGTATCGCCAGTATATCCGCCAATCTTGCGGAAACAGTAAACCGAGAAAAGCGCTGCGACGAGAAGCGCAGAAAAGCCTGCCGTAAAGCCCACCCAATGTCCCGCAGTCCATCCTGCGGCAAGGAGAAACGCCGATGCCCAGAGAAGATTTAACAATGACTTGCCGCCGCCGAAGGCAGTCGCCAGGCCTCCTTCGCGTCTGACATACGGAAGAGCCGTCATCATCACAACAAAAGAGCACCGCCCGGCCAGAGGCATGAGAACAATAACTCCGGGACGGAAAGGCGGAAAGATGGATATCAGGACAGAGACCTTCAGCACAATTACAAACACAACGCCCAGAACGCCCATAACGCCCGTCCGGCTGTCTCGCATGATTTCGAGCACCCGCTCACGCGGCCGGGCGCTGAAAAACCCATCCGCAGTATCCGCCAGGCCGTCCATGTGCAATCCCCCCGATATGCCTGTCATAGCAATCGCTGTCATCACACTTGCCGGGATGGGCGGGAGTATGAAGCCCATAACATAATCAAAAGCCGCTATGATAATACCGATGAGCAGACCGACCACGGGGAAGAATGGCATGCATTTCTCGAGTTCCTTTTCTCCCCCCATGAAACTCTTTGGAAATGGGATTACCGTCAAAAACTGAATGGCTGCCAATAATGGTCGTATCATCGTATTAAGAATGTAACTGCAATAATCGTTTCACTTATCCGCCTTCGATACTGCCGCTTCCGCAAAAGTGGCTACCTCCGTAAGAATCCGCACGGCAGCCTCTACAAGGTTCATGGATAAAGCCGCACCTGTTCCCTCGCCGAGCCTCATATCCAGATCCAGGAGAGGTTTCTTCCCCAGGCAGTCGAGTGCTATCTGATGCCCCCTTTCCATGCTGCGATGGGAAGCAATCATGTACTCCCGGGCAGCGGGAGCCAACCGCGCGGCTATAAGTGCGCCGGCAGTGGAAATGAATCCATCCACAAGTATGGGCCTTCTCCTGTACGCGGCACCCAGGATCAAACCTGCTATTCCGCCGATCTCGAATCCTCCGACCTTTGCGAGGATATCAAGGACATCTTTAGGATCAGGCCTGTTCATCTCCAGTGCCTGTTCGATCATCGCAATCTTATGCACAAGCTGCCCATCATCGATGCCTGTGCCGCGGCCCACAATCTCGGAAACCGGTGACCCGCTGAATACGGCTATGATCGCTGCGCTGGGTGAAGTGTTGCCGATCCCCATATCGCCCGTACCGAAGATATCCGTCGATGGCATGAGCTCAAGGGCCACCTCAATTCCCCCTTCTAGGGAGCGGATGGCCTCATTCTTGGACATGGCCGGCCCGGTGACCATATTGCTTGTTCCCGCCCCCACCCGTTTGGAAATGATCTTCCCTGACTTGACCAGTTCACCCAGGTCACCTGCTACGCCCATATCGACGACCACAACCTTAGCACCGACCAGCTTCGCCAGGGCATTGATACCTGCCCCACCTTGTACGAAGTTATACACCATCTGAACTGTTACTTCCTGCGGGTATTTGCTTACGCCCGACGCAGCGATGCCATGATCACCCGCCATGGTAACCACAGTTTTGCGACTGACAGGTGGCATCAGGGAACCTGTCATCCCTGCCAATTCTTCCGCTAGATCCATCAAACGGCCCAATGCCCAGTGAGGCATCGTGAGCTGTTCAAGCCTTGCCCTTGCCCGAAAACGGACATCAGCATCCTGGGGAACTATTTTTTTGATCGTTGACTCCAGCAAGCTCATAAGATTTTTTCTCCTTTAATATATAGTGGAAGACCGCTGACCATGAAAATGGCAGTGTCTGCATGATCAGCTATACTCTGATTGCATCGCCCTGCAAGATCCCGAAATAGCCGGGCGCTGGGATTTTCGGGCACGATACCCATGCCAACTTCATTGGTCACAAAAATGACCGTGCCGGGGAGATCACGACAGACGCCAAGAACATCCTTACATCTTGCTCCAATCAACTCTTCGTCCAGATTTTCCTTTTTATGTTCAGCAAACATAAGATTATTGATCCACAAGGTAAGGCAGTCAATTAGGATCACCTCGCTCCCCTTTGATCTCCTCAGGGCCTCGGCAAGGTCCGTCGCCTCTTCGATCGTTTGCCAGGATGTTGATTGACGGGCTTCTTTGTGCTTCCGTACACGATACTCCATTTCCTTATCGATGACAGGACAGGTTGCGATATACGTCCGGGTGCCGGAAAGCGATTCGGCAATACGCTGGGCGTACATGCTTTTGCCGCTCCTGCTGCCCCCTGTTATGAGAATGATCTTCGCCATCTAATTCGACCTCTTACTCTACCTTTCCGCATTCGTTCAGTCCACAAAGAATACCGGAACCGTCAAACAGTTCAATAGTTGTCAGAGAAGCGTGTTTGACCTTAAAAAGTATATACTGCCATGACTGGAGCCCCAGGAAATGGCAGATGAGGAGCCTGATGACACCTCCATGTGTACACACGACTAGGGTTTCTGCAGGGTGCTTCTCCAGACGATGGGCGACACCGGTGATCCTTGCCTGAAAATCCGCAAACTTCTCTCCTTCTGGAAAAGAAAAATCGGCTCTTAATTCAGCCCAGCTGACCATCTCCCCTGGAAAGGACTTCTGGATTTCATCGAAGGCCATTCCTTCCCAACGACCAAAATCGATTTCCCTCAGATCGGGATCAATCGTAAATTTCATGTCTGCAGCTTCCATGATTACTGCAGCCGCCTCCATGCAGCGCTTCATGGGACTGGAGATACACTGGTACGGGCCCCCCTCGGGGAGCAGTGCCCGGACCGCCCTGATCTGCCGATGTCCTCGGGGGCTCATGGACACATTCGTACTACCGATGTAGCGATCGCAATACTCTGCGCCGATATCCCCGTGCCTCAGAAGCAATAATTTTCGTGTCATACGATAATAAAAAATCCACGGACCATTTTATCGATCCGTGGATGCCGTTTTTCATCTCCAGTGATCTCAGATTTAGCTGCACCGCGCGCATTCCAAATCTATCTTCAGTCTGCAGACAGGTCTTCTGACTTCCGGCTCTTTCTAATTACCACGCCTTCCCATCCTCAAGAGGAAAGTGGCTGATGCGGTTTTCGTCCCCGGTTACAGCGGCGGGCCCATGGCGGATTCTCACCGCCTTCCCTTACGTCCATGCAGATTATCAGGCTGGATTAATCCGTAACACAGTTACGCGAAAGTTGTCAAGAGAATCAATCCCACGGGTTGTGCATTGATGGACGGGGACTGATACATATTAATGGGGTCATCAAATAGTTTACGCCTCATATCAGTCTCCTCGGCTGCATACCATTACAGGATGGACTTTTGCAAGCACCGAGCTATTATTCTCGGTGTAGAGTGTAAACTACAAACGGCTCCCATTAATAAATGTTTTTCTTAATTTCTGGCACCATTCCCAAACACCTCTTAACAATTATTGGTTCCTCTTGGTCATTTGCTTTAGGACGCCAAATCAAGTAGAATAGGATAGAAAGATTCAATCGGGAAATCTGAACCAATACTTCCGCGTCCAGGATGTCTTGTGGATATGACTTTTCACGCAGGCAAGGAAATATCTCCATATCACAAAGGCCATCCGTTGATATTCAAGGAGCCTTCGGACGAGCAAATCAAAGCCATCTATTCGAAAATACTCGAGGAGGGTGAAACAAGAAAAAAGAAAGAGTCAATCATTTGTAAGAACTGTGGAAATGAGATCACTACTGCCGAGTATAGCATTGCCGTGGGCGGACAACACGCACATATATTCACAAATCCTCTTGGCGTAACATTCCATATCGGTTGCTTTTCGAGGGCATGGGGCTGTTTCGTTTATGGCATCCCGACATACGAGGCTACATGGTTCGCAGAATTCACTTGGTGCATCGCCGTGTGTGCAAATTGCTTTACCCACTTGGGATGGTATTACCAGTCCGGCAAGGAAAGTTTTTACGGCTTGATTATGGCTAACCTGGCCAAGAATAATAAAATCCAGTGAAGGCTCAAGATTCTATACAGATGAGGTTCAGCACCCAGAGAGGATATTCTCAACACCGATCTGTTTGACTCTTGATAAATATTCTTAGGGCGCCCCCATAATGCTGAGGCTCAGGCCATCTGTCTGAATATCCGCACATCGACGACAATAGCACCGCGCTCGTAAACAATCACAGGGTTAAGGTCCACCTGATCAAGCCCCGGATTATCTATGACCAGTTGAGCAATGCGTTTCATGATCTCCATCAGTTTCTTGATATCCTTGGGCAGCCGGCCACGGACGCCAGCAAGCAGGGGATATCCGGTGATGATCTGGATCGTTTGTCGCAATTCCTCTTCCGAGGCCGGAAGCAGGCAGAACTGCACATCTCTGTAAATTTCAGTGAAAATCCCCCCTAGGCCGAACATCATGATAGGCCCATACTGAGGATCCGTAAAAATTCCTACGATAACCTCCAGGCCGCCCGGCTCTGCCATGGGCGACACTGTTACCCCTTGGACCCGGGCTTGCGGGGCGCGATTCTTGGCGCTTGCCATGATTTCGTGATACGCCGTACGTACTTCTTTCTCGGTAGACAGGTTGAGGCGTATACCATCAACATCGCTCTTATGCGCTATATCCGGTGACGCCACTTTGAGGACAACGGGGGTAGCAAACGCGCGGGCCACTGCCGAAGCATCCTCAGGCGATTGTGCCAGTCTCGCGGCAGCAACGGGAATGCCGGCCTCATCCAGTAGCGCCACTGCCTCACTGGCGGGCATCAGTTGTAAACCTGAGGCTGATACATGCGGCGAAGGGGGAAGAACAGGAGAACTCTCAAATCGGGAAAATTGATACAAAGCCTTGAGGCCACGCTCAGGAGTGGGATAGACCGGTATGCCTCTTTGGTGGATCAAGAGGCGCTCTTCTCTTTCAACATCTGCGCCCCCCAGAAAGATGACGACCTCTGAGGCGCCGGGATTGACAACCTTCGATGCGCCCGCAATCGGGTCGCCAAAAATGATGACCATAGTGTCGTAGTCACCTTTGGCGGCTTCGATCACCTTGCTGTATAGCGTCGGATCACCGATCACGTCTCCCGTCAGGTCTATGGGATTATCAACCGAACAGTGCGAAGGTAAGATTGCCCTGAGACGTTCCCTCAGGGCGGCATCCGGCGGCGGCGATTGGAAACCGAGTTTTTCCGCCTGATCGATAGCGAGGATGGCAGAGCCCCCCGAACTCGTTATATTGAGCAGTCGCTTTCCCCGAGGCTTGGACATGTAGGCCAGCGCCTTGGAATAGTCGTAGAGTTCTTCGATTGTATCCGCGCGATGTACACGGTATTTCCTGAAGATGGCGTCATAAACGGCATCCACTCCTGCTATTGACTTGGTATGCGACTCCGCTGCGACACGGCCCCTCGACGTCCGTCCTGATTTCAGAATGACGACAGGTTTCGTAGCCTGAGCCAGGACTTTTTGAAAGTCTCCCGGTCGTTTGACGCCTTCAACATAGAGGGCGATTACCTCCGTATTGGGATCACGGCTAAAATACTGGATGCAATCTGTTTCATCGACGTCGACGCGATTTCCAAGACTCACGAAGGCACTCACCCCGAGGTGTTCTTCGCTTGCCCAATCCATCAGTGCCGCACCGACCGTCCCGCTCTGGGAAATAAATGCCATGCGGCCCTTCCTGGTTAGCAATGGCCACGAAGCACAGAGGTTATGATGGGGATTATTCACCCCCTGGCAGTTGGGTCCGATTACCCGGATACCATGGCGGCGCGCTGCCATCGCCAGCTCTTCCTGAAGTTTCTCCCCTTCTTCTCCTGCTTCCGCGAACCCCCCTGTGATAACGACAGCTGCTTTGATACCAGCGTTGCCGCATTGGGCGATGGTCGCGGGCACGGCCTTTGCCGGAATGATTACGACTGCAAGATCCGGTGGGGGAGAAATATCACCTATCTGCTTGAATGCAGGCCGACTCAGAATCTGATCCGCCTTCGGATTGACAGGATATATTTGACCCGTAAAGCCGGCATGGATCAGATTGTAAAGGACATCGTAGCCAAGTTTGCCAGGAGATGGTGAAGCTCCGATTACCGCAACACTCTCAGGTTTAAAAATGGCATTCAGTTGATTCATCAGCTCCATGAGGCCTCCTTGTCGAATATGGCTAATAAGAAATGAGGGGTGTTAAGCGGAAAAGGGATGTAGGAGTATAAGAAAAATGTATTTATGTGTCAAATGGAAAGACGGGCAATGTCCCGCCAAAGTGATAATGTCCTAAAATACCAAAGTAGAAATGTCCTAAAATAAGGCTGTAATTTTACCTAATGAAGGGGGTGTAATTATGGCCGGAAGGGACATGTTAGTGATGAGTATAGAGGAGATAAGGCGAC
>DASRZZ010000013.1:0-7118 GCA_035685925.1 Syntrophales bacterium
CTGTTGTAAGCCTGTTTCCTGGGAACTATGAATACCGCTTTATCGTCGACGGCAGATGGAAGGACGATCCGACTTGTGAGATACGACACTTGAATGTTTACGGCGGTTATAACTGCGTATTATATGTATTTTAATGAAGAAAAATTTTCAAATGTCCTCCCGGGTATATAAAGCTCCTGCTATAGCTGGGACCGAATGAAAAAGAATTTGAAAATAATACCTATTCAATGGGAATTTACAACAATTACGGATAGACATGACATAGGAAAATATCTGATCTTATCTTCGAGAAGGATGAGAGTCTCTCTCAAAATGTGGTAAAAGTAATTAAAATGGGTTATATAATTAAGAGGCGGGTATAGTGCCTCGACTAGGCCACGCCGATTATTGCCATAGATTTCTTGGGAAACACCTTGAACAAAATGTCACAGGGGACTGATGTAGAAGGGAGGATAGAATTATGCCGGGCACAAAGGCTTGGGAAGTGAAGACGAAAAGTGAGGAATGCTGCCTGGAGATTTCCCTGCAGGTTGTCCCTTCGAAACTCGAGGTGAGCGAGGGTAGGGAGATTTCGTTTACCCGCGCGATGCTCTCTATGGTCAATAAAGGCCGTGAGGCACTCGTCGATGTTCTTCCTCATGCCACGTTTGCACAAGAACGCGGCATAGTTCATGATGCCACCGATGCCCTCTCCCGATCAAAAAACGTGGAATCCATAAAGCCCGGAGAAACAGTCAAATGGGACGTATATGACCTGTTGCTCGTTGCACACCCAGGTGTGGCCAGCAAGGTTCACCTCTGGGGTTATAAGGCGGTACTTGACTGGTGGTTAGATTTTGTCGCGTGGGCCGAATACCGCACCCCGGATGTCGCCACGTTGCAGCAAACACCAAAGCATCAATGGAAGCTTCGTTGGAGCCCTGCCAAGTCACGAGCGGATGAGATCGATCTCTCTTGGGAAGTATTGAAGGACTGAGTTCTCTATTATATTTGCAATTGTTTACCTTATCGACGTTCTTGGGACACGGCTTGCGGTTGAAGCCTCACATCGGATTTATGAAGAGACACACCGGGAGCGAGAGGTCATAAAATAAGATTCTAAAGGAGGGAATAGAAAAGGTGGCTACGGAAAAAAGGAAGATAAAGAGGGGCGAAGCGGAAGAATTACGGCGGGAATTGGTGGCTCATTTTCGGGGCGAGCGTAATTCCCTGCGTCGGGAATGGGTGCAGCAGATGGGCGCAAAGAAACTCTTGGAAGGAATGACACCTCAGGAGACGGAAGCAGAATCCGCCACAATTTACGATGTGTGCGTTGAATGTCTCGAGACTGCACATTATGATTCCGCCGAGGCTTATGCCCGAAGAATGGCGGAACGCGGTGTCCTCCGAGGTATGACTTCCGAACAGATCCTGGGCGGCATGTTGACCCTGCGAGACGTTTACGGACGCAGTCTTTTCAGTAAATACCGGTCTAATGTGGCGCGGCTCACGGCGGCGCTTGACGTGTATGAACCGGTTGCCAACAATATTCTTGCCGTTGTAGCCATGGCCTTTATCCAGGAACGTGAGAACGTGGTTCGTCAGCAGCAGGAGGCTATACGCGAACTCTCCACCCCTGTCCTGCAGGTGCGGGAGGGTCTGCTTATCCTGCCCATTATCGGTCTCATCGATTCGCTGCGCGCGAAGCAGCTCACGGAACAGTTGCTGCGGGCTATTCGTTCACACCGCGCCAAGGCCGTGGTGGTTGATATCACCGGCGTTCCTGCGGTGGACTCAAAGGTCGCCAATCACTTGCTCCAGACCATTGATGCGGCGCGGCTTATGGGCGCCAGAGTCATCGTGACGGGGCTTTCCCCAGATGTGGCCCAAGCTCTCGTATACATAGGGGTTGACCTGGCGAGATTAAAAGCTGTGGGAGACCTGCAAGGCGGCATAGAGGAAGCGGACAATTTCTTAGGCTACGTTTCCATGCCCAAATCTAACGGCTCCAAGGCGCTGAAGGAATAGATGGCTATGAGCATACCCATACTAAAACAGGGCCCTTACCTGATAGCATCAATACAATCAGCCCCTACCGACTCCGAATGGCGGGAAATGGGCAAGCTGTTGGCTGAGCGGGTGGGCAAGCAGCGTTCACGGGGCGTTGTGGTGGATGTCACCGTCCTCGACGTGATAGACTCCTTTGCCGCCCGCACACTGCGCGAAATTGCGCAGACCGTTAAACTGCGCGGCGCGGAGCCCGTAGTAGTCGGCATCCAGCCCGATGTAGCCTTCTCCATGGTGCAGCTGGGTTTGACTCTCGGAGAAGTGCCGACGGAGCTCGATCTGGAAGAAGGCCTGGCAACGCTCGATGCCATCCTGAAGGGCGGCGAAATAAATGTCTGATGAAACGCATGTGCCTATTCGCACCGAATACGATATCGTAGCTGCACGTCACCGTGTGAAGGAGATATGTACGGCCTTGGATTTCTCGAGCGGGGAGCAGACGCTCGTTGCTACAGCGGTATCGGAATTGGCGCGCAATATTGTCGAATATGCAGGGTCGGGTGAGATGATTATAGGCTTGACGAATAATAAGAACCTGAAAGGCATACTCATCATCGCCAGGGACGAGGGGCCCGGTATCCCGGACATTCAACTGGCCATGAAGGACGGTTACTCCACCAGCAAGGGCCTCGGCATAGGGCTCCCCGGCTGCAAACGCATAATGGACGAATTCGATATCGCCTCCAGAAAAGGCCACGGAACGACAGTGACAGTCAAAAAATGGAAGAGATGAGTTCCCTGATAGAATGGGGCGTCGGAACTCTAATGTTGGCCGGTGAGGAGCGGTCGGGTGACGCATATGTGGTGAAGGCGCTAAAAGGCAAGGTCCTGGCGGCTGCCATAGATGGTTTAGGCCACGGCAAGAAGGCGGCCGATGCATCGCAAATGGCTGTTCTCACCATTACCGACCACGCGGCGGAAGACATCGTCTCATTGGTGAGGCGATGTCACGAAGCGCTTACCAGAACGCGGGGCGCCGTCCTCAGTCTCGCGTCATTCGATGCAACAGGAAATACCATGACATGGCTGGGAGTCGGCAATGTGGATGGTTATCTTCTGCGCGCCGATCATCATATAAAGCCGTCACATGAATCGCTTTTCCGAAGCGGCGGCGTCGTGGGTTATCACCTCCCGTCGATTCGTCCTTCCACTCTTAATATTAATCCGGGTGACACTCTCATCTTTTCGACAGACGGCATTCGCAGCGGTTTTATAGAGGAAGTGAAGCCGGAGGACCCGCCGCAACGGGTGGCCGACACGATAATCACAAACTACAACAAGAAGACGGACGATGCACTGGTCCTCGTGGTGCGTTATGTAGGCGTGGCATTATGAAAGCAACGATTCTTAAATATGAAGCAGCTTACAGGTCTTCGCTCCAGGAATGCCTGACGGGCGCAGGCGAGGTTGCGCTTCAGCATGGATATGAATTGGGACGGCAAGCGGTTCGGGACGGCCTAGGCGTGATGGATATCATATCAGTCCACAGGGAAGTAACACTTTCACTCCTGTCGCAGGCGGCAACGACCAACAAGTGTGTGCAGATAGCGAAGGCGTCGCAGGACCTTTTGGCTGAATGTCTCGCACCCTTCGAGTTTACTCACCGCGGCTTTATAGAATTGGAGTCCCTGAACTTAAAACTGGAGGCTGTCAATAAGGACTTGGAGAGGGAGATCGCAGACCGCAGGCGGGCCGAGGAGGCTTTGCGCGAGAGCGAGACAACATACCACAATCTCTTCAATAATATAACCGAGGAGGTTCATTTCTGGGAACTTGTCCGCAATGACAATGGCGAGATAACTAACTGGAGACTGGTAGACGCTAATCCGCCTGCGCTGACAACCTGGGGAAAGACGCTCGATGAGATTAAAGGCAAGACCACTGATGAGATCTTTGGGGCGGGTGCATCGGAACATTACATGGGGGTGGTTTCGAAGATAATGCTGGAAGGCGTTCCACATACTTTCGAAGATTACTTTCCCCACTTGGATAAGCATTTTCTGTTTACGAGCATCCCTCTAGGAGATTACTTTATCACTACCGGCGTTGACATAAGCAACATTAAAAAGGCACAGGGACTGGCGGAGCAACGCCAAGTGCAGCTCGAAGAAGCCAACAAGGAACTGGAAGCTTTTGCTTACTCCGTTTCCCACGACTTGCGTGCGCCCTTGCGTGCTATCGACGGCTACGCGCGGATGATCCTCAAGAAGGAAGGAGATAGATTTGACGAGGACACGACAAGGAAGTTCAATGACATAAGGTCAAACGCCAACATGATGGGCAAGCTCATCGATGATATCCTAACTCTTTCCCGCCTAGGCAGGGCAAAGATGTCCATAGTGAGTCTGGAGATGGACGGAATTATAAAGGATGTATGGAAGGAACTGCAAATCATCAACCCGGAAAGGAAGATGAACTTGAATATTCAAGCGATGCCTCCCGGATATGGTGATAGAACCCTTATCAAGCAAGTGTATGCTAACCTTCTTGGGAACGCCGTCAAATTTACCAAGTATAAGAATCCCGCCGAGATTGAAGCCGGGGGCTACGTAATAGGGAATGAGAACATATACTACGTCAAGGACGATGGTGTAGGCTTTGACATGACATACTGCGACAAACTCTTCGGCATTTTTCAGAGGCTGCACAACAACCCCGACTTCGAGGGCACGGGGGTCGGTCTTGCCACGGTCCAGCGTGCAGTCCACAGGCTTGGGGGAAGAGTTTGGGCGGAAGGAAAAATAGATGAGGGAGCGACCTTCTATTTTTCGCTGCCCTATAAATAAGATAGATTAATTACAATGTGGAGCACTTTATGATTCATGATGTATAGGAATGAGTAGAGTTCATATCAAAATCGTTAGACCGGAATCCGAAAAATAATTAGAAGACTAAGGAGAAATGATTGTTTTTCCTATTCACAGAGGGAGGAAATGTAAGTGCATAGAATCGTAAGCATATTGTTATCAGTTATCTTTCTGATCTTTTCAGGAACAGATCTCCTCGCTGTAGACAAGCAAGACATACAGAAGAGCAATGGTACGCCGGATCCTGCTGTTAATGGTGCACAGGTAAGGGCATTAATCTCACCCGAGTTTTCCATTAATAATGCCAGAACGGCGGTATTAATCATGGACTATGAGAATGATATCGTGAACATGCTGCCTGCGAGTGTGCAGACACCTTTATTGGAGAAAGCTAGTGCCATACTCAATGCAGCGAGGCAAGTCCATATACCTATTATTTACATCGTCGTACGTTTCCGTGACGGTTATCCCGAGATCAATTTGCAGAACAAACTCTTTAGCAATTTAAAGGATACGGGCCGCTTTCGTGAAGGCACATCTGGAGCCGAGATTCACACTAAGGTAGCTCCGCAGCCGGGCGATATAATAGTCACCAAGCGCCGCGTGGGGGCTTTCTCAACCACCGACCTCGAAACGATCCTAAGGTCCAAAAATATTAACACACTAGTGTTATTTGGCATTTCGACAAGTGGCGTTGTTCTCTCCACGGTTCGCTGGGCCGCTGACATGGATTACAAACTCGCGGTCATCTCAGATGCATGCGCCGATAGGGATGCAGAAGTACACCATGTTCTAATTGACAAAGTATTTCCTTGGCAAACCACTGTCGTGAGCACACAGGAATTCCTCAAGGCTGTTGGTGCGAAAGATAAAAAGTGATAGTGGTGAAAGGCAAGAGAGCGGTTCGAATGACAAAGCTTTTTCCCTCAACCTTGACACACAAGATTCTTCTTCATATACTTCGACCGTGAAAAAGCGATGCCTTATCAATTTAAATTATGGAATCGAAGGAGGACGTGATGGTTGACGACAACCATGTATTCACCGCCAGCCGGTGGACTTCGGGCAACCTACTTTTCCCGGTGCGTATTGAAGTAAATCAAAACCGGGTTACGCGGATTAAGCCGCGACTCTTCGGTTCTAACGAAGAGAGTATTGTGATCCCTAAAGTGGCTTCCGTCAATATCCAAACGGGTTTAATATGGTCCGACATCCGAATTGATTCGGCGGGAGGAAGCAACCCCATTGTGAGCCATGGGCATCGTAAAGACGACGCACGAGCCATTCGTGATCTAATCGAACGATTCCAGCAAACGCCGCGGACCTCGCAGGGGCTTGACGCCTAAATGTCTCAGTAGCGGAGTTCGCAGTGTGGCTGTGATGCGATGTGCTCAAGAAATTCACCACCGGCACTTCATCTTCAGCGTCCTGAAGATTGTGCGTTGATATTTTCTCTATCATAGAAACATGAAAGCTCTGAAGAACTGCTTTTAAATGGTAATCCTCACCGCAATTCCAGATCGAAAATAATTCGCTCGTAGGTCACGGCGGTGCTCATAGCGGTTAAAGATGCCAAATTCCATCCCCCCCTTGTCCATGCGGGTAACATGGATATCGTCAATGACGCCGTATCGGGTCAGGAGATTTCTCAAGTAATGACCGTTGCGATAGGCTTTGCGCTCATACCGTGGCGCCCCTACTTTTACCGTCAGTTCCTCTTCCAGCAGGTTTTCAATGAACGACTTGATGAAACCCTTTACACCAGAGGCAATTTTGCCTCAGATGATCTCTTGCAGATAAGCAAGGGACGGTTGTAGTAGATCTTTTTAGAAATGGATTGAGAAAGCACTTCTTTGCCCTGCAAACAATATTCGATTTCTACTTGTATTGGAACGTCGAGATCATACTTCTCCGACTGGATAAAAAGACGGGTTTTGATTCTATCACACACCCAGATGATTTTTTTGCTCATGATAATCACCTCTTCTTTGGAATGTTACCAATGATACATCTTTCCGCTCTTGAATTACTTAGATTTTACTTGTATACGTGTTCTACGACTTCGACAGTATCTCTTATTGTTTTCATTACCTGGATGGTGAGACTGAGATTACCATTCCAGGGAGCCCCATCATCTAAAAGAAGGAGACATGATCATCATGCCGGGTGGAGAACCTCATTCACTGAAGGCGGTCAGGAGATTCAAAATGCTGTTGGTCATGATTCGATCATAAACCATGCTAATTGAGGTGAAGAAATGATTGA
>DASRZZ010000014.1:0-3972 GCA_035685925.1 Syntrophales bacterium
ACCTGTATCTTATCTCCCTGGGTGGCTGTCTGAAGCCTGAATCCTTCCCAGTCGTTTTCGGCGAGACCGTCCTCGATGGAAACGATCGGGTACTTTTCGATCCATGCTTTGTAAAAGGCGACCAATTCCGCGCTGCTCTTCTTGCCCTGCCTGGACTTGGCAAGGTCATAGACACCGTTTTCAAAGAAGGAACTTGCCGCGGGATCCAGAGCGATAGCGATGTCCTTGCCGGGCTTGAATCCCGCTGCCTCAATCGCTGCGATAATAACCTCGCATGCCTCATCATTGCTTTTCAAGTTGGGAGCAAATCCGCCTTCATCACCAACACCCGTGGAATAACCTTTTTTCTTCAGTATTCCCCTCAGTGCGTGGAAGCTCTCTACGCCATAGCGTAAAGCTTCAGAAAACGTCGGGGCGCCGACAGGCATGACCATGAATTCCTGAAGATCTACGCTGTTGTCTGCATGCTTTCCGCCATTGAGGATATTCATCATAGGCATGGGGATTCGCAGAGCGCCCTGGCCTCCGAGATAGGCATATAACGGGAGGTCGGAGGCAAGTGCTGCCGCTCTCGCAACTGCCATGGAGACGCTCACGATGGCGTTGGCGCCGAGTTTTTCCTTATTAGGTGTGCCGTCGAGGGATACCATGAGGTGATCGATTTCAGCTTGGTGGGAAGGGTCCATATCAATGAGAACGGGAGCGATAATCTCGTTAACTTTGGCAACAGCTTTCATCACCCCTTTGCCGCCGTAGCGGCCCTTGCCGTCACGCAATTCGACCGCTTCATGTTCTCCTGTTGATGCGCCTGAAGGACAGGAAGCCGACCCTATAAGACCATTATCCAAGGTTACGTAAGCCTTGATCGTGGGGTTGCCTCGGGAATCAAGTATCTCCATCGCACGAATAGATTTAATTTTTCGTATCATTTTCTTTCCTTCCTCCTACACGCTGCATTCAAAAATGTTTTCCAATCAATTTTCTTCTGTTACGCCAACGACTTCTACCTCAACTGCCCAGAACGCATTCATGACCGCAGATGAAATGTATCATTCAATGACACGAGAGTGAAGTCATCACCATCCGCCTCAAAACAATTAATCGCGCACGTATCCTGGCGCAAGCGCCAAAAGCGATCGTGACTCAGCTCCAACACGTTGAGCAAAATGACCCGGTTGACGACAGTGTGACCCACAACCACAACGGTCTCCCATTCATGGTCACCGACGATTTCCCTTACTGCCTCCATTGCACGGATATGGACATCGTTCAATGTTTCACCATGAGGTATGCGTGCACAACCGGGCGAGTTGTACCAGTCGTCCATGACCCTCGGCCAGTGCTTCCTAACTTCATCAGGCGTCATGCCCTCCCATCGGCCATAGTCAATGTCGGTTATGCCGTGATGAACCTGAACCGGCAGATCAAGACACATGGCAATGACCTCGGCCGTCCTGACGGCACGCGATAGCGGACTGGAGTACACGGCCTGCGGCTTCCATTCAGCGGCAATGCGCTTTCCAGTAATCTTTGCCTGGTTCAGACCGACTTGATTCAACGGCACATTGGCGCGCCCACGAAAGCGCTCCACACGATTCCACTCCGTCTCGCCGTGTCTGACCAATATTATGCGCGTCATTCTTGCACTATCAGTATCCGCCAGTCGTCTAAATCATTAAGCTCTGCAATCCACCGCGCAGGCTTTCCATAGCCTCGTTGATCTCAATTGTCTGGCCTTGTGTCTTCGAAAGCAAGGCGTCTATCGTGGCGAGTTCGTCCTTCACGTAATTGATCGCCTGTTTCCGCATTTGCTCAATAGCCTTGTTGATGCGGTCCTCCCACTGGGCGGCCAGACGGGAAAGATTCGCTTCCACTTCCCGGTGAATCTCGCCGATAAAATGCTTTTCAAATAGACCTCTGAAGATAAACATAGGGATGAGAAACCAGATGAGATCGAAATGAAAGTCAAAGGACCTGATTGTCTTGATGTCCGGGTGATCCGGCTCCGACACCTCAATCTTCCAGTCCGCAGGCGCCAGCTTCACACCAAGGACCTTTTCGATATTCTTGTCCAGAAGATTCCGAAAGGCCTCGATTGACCGCGACAGGCTTGCATGGGCTTTCTTGAGGGTCCCGTAAAAATGCCCGTGTTCCATCTGGGATATATGCCTCATCTCCTCCGTCATCCGGTCTGCTAGCCATTCTTCATACCGCCGGGTGAGTTTCCAGAGATTCACTTTCCATGTGGAAAGCTCTTTTTCAAGGTCCAGAGAAATTTTCTGCCTAAGAGGTCTCTGAAAATTATCAAGGTAATTCATAATGAGGGTACGCGTTTGTCTCTGGCTTTCACGGCCAATGATGGTCAATTCCTCGCGGATCAGATCAAAGTTCACCTTTTCATCGATGATCTGGTTACGAAGATTATCCCGGTCGAGGTCGGCCTGCAGGGAAGCCTTGAAGGCGACGTCGAGATAGCCAAGGCAACTATTTATCAGTGACTGCATTTTATATCGGAGGATCCTCCCGAACTCGAAATCACGGTCCGAAGATAGCGCCAGGAAAATATCTTTCGCCAGTCGCTCTTTGTATTGATCTGTATTCAATTGCGTCGAGTACACATATATAGGAAGATTTCGATTCAGTTCACGCTGAAGTATTTGCTCGAAAAACTTTATCACCTCCGCCTGCTGCCCTGGAGAGAGAAGATCCGCCTTTGTAAGAAGTATCACAATATTCGGCGTGTGTCTTGTCAGATCCCGAATCAACTGGACATCACTGCCCGAAAGAGGACGGTCGGCACTGATGGCAAGGATGGCTGTGCCCACTTGGGGAAGCCAGTTTTCGGAGGTCTCCATGTGATACTTGAATACACTTCCCAGGCCGGGAGTATCAACCAATCTGAGGCCAGCGTAATCCTTGAGAGCCGGCATTTCGATGTCTACGACCTCCACATTTTTTTGGTTGGACTGGTTTTCGGCCTCGGAGGTGAAGGTATGAATCTCACGCATGTCGATCTCAGCCACTTTTCCATCGAAGTATCTCACAACGGCCTTTTCTTTTTCACCGTAGTGGAGACGGGTAATAACCGTGGTAACCGGTATAACGCCCACGGGAAGGACGGCCTTACCGACGAGGCTATTGATGAAGGAACTTTTCCCGGCCTTGAACTGGCCTAGGATGGCAACATCGATGGGTGGATTTTCGACGAGCAGTTTACCACAGGCCTCAATCTCGCGGTTCAGGGAGACAATATGAAATTGCTTGCAGGTCTTGTCGATGCCTTCGAGAAAACGGCCGCAAGAGTCCTGGATATTTGTCAGTGGCTGGTGCTGAAGTGCTTGTTCCATAATAAAAAACTCCTGCAAAGCTTCATTTCCTTCGCAGGAGTTATCAGCCGGATGGGCGGTTCTCCAGGTGAACTCCATCACCTGAGCCTTTATAACTGACTTATTCTCAATTGTCAAGATGGATCATCTTGTATATACTTGTAGCACCTTCCCCTTTGATAATTTAACAGTTCCAGCATATGCATGCTTTCCACCGTCATCATTGATTTGGTTCGACCGAGCGATGAGTAGATTAGTTGATACGAACAAAAGTTCGTCACGAAAAACGATATCTAGTGGTTGGTCATGTTGTCCACAAATGACAATATTTTTGCATCCCTTCGAAAAGTTTTTCTTTCATAATTTCACTGCTGGATTATCATAAGAACAAGTAGTCTTAAGCAGCGGTTATAATCCGTGGCGGATTGTTCTGTACTGCAGGATCATTGATTACTGGGGAACGGATTTGTCCATACTGAGCCTGCATACTGTCATTGGCGTATCAATTTTCTTGATAACCTTGGTTATCATCATGATGCGCCCCTATCGCATCTCTGAGGCATGGGCTGCAGCTGGCGGCGCCGCCCTGATGCTGCTCGGGGGGTACGTTGGCTTGGGTGAAGCGGTGTCCCTGCTCTTAGACAAT